>CAOKJI010000425.1 GCA_948468495.1 uncultured Dorea sp.
CCTGCTGCATCGCATAGATACAGGCATAGCACTTCGCCTGGGCCAGATGCACTGGAACTGGCTCTGTCAGATGCTTCAAATCTAAGAAAATACCCTTAATCTCATCAATACAGACCGTATCTTCTGTGATAATCCCATCCGCCCTTCCTTCTACCTGAATACAAAATTCATCAAATTCCTCCACATGGCGCAGCGTAACCTCTGCGTGGTAAGACGCGCCCATCCGCCGCTGAATCTTTCTGTGAATCTTCGCCCCAAGCTGCATGGCGTCCTTATCCTTCGCCGCTATCCGGTTGTCAATATCCCCGCTTCTCAGGACAAATTCCACCAGATTGCGGACCGATACCTTCACTATCTGCTTTCCCATACTCACCAGTCTCCCTGATTGGATATTGGTTATCTAATATACCTGCGTTTAGTGTACAACAATTATCCGGCTCTTGCAATCAGTCTCTGTCCTTTTTCAGATTCCCAGTGGTTCCTTCAGGAAAGTCATGCTCTGAATCAGACGGACGGCATCTGTCTGGTCTGTCATGCCAAAATATCCATGGAATTCTTGACATAGTACCAATCAATAAATATCATCAATCCTTGTGCAATAAACTTCAGAAATTTGAAAGTAAATAAAGAAGAAAACATCGCTTAATTAGAGATGTGGCTTAATAGGAGGGACTCCTTTGTTAAGTGCAGTCAAAAATAATTATTACCCCTATAAATAGAAATCCCCCGCAGAACATGCCGGTGCCGAATGACACGCATTTGCGCGAGGTATCTCTGTTTATCTTTAAAATCAGAAGAAATCGACATTAGCCGATTTCCCCCTCGTATTTATTCTTTATTCACAGAAATCTAGATGCGTACTATCAGCCACTTTTATTCAATCTTATATTCATATCTATTTTCTGCATCATCTTTTATAACTTCGAACTGCTCTACCCATTCTTCCTGGATCTCTAATACTTTGTCAGAGTATTCTACACTATTGGCATTTGCAGATAAATTATTGGGAGTATTCCTATTTATATATTCATTTTCTTTATCCGCAACATATCTTTGTATAGGTAAATCTTTCTTTAACATTTCAAATTGAAAATCCCAGTATGCCTCTTCATTTTCAAATGCATTTATAAAATCATAGATTTCATCTTTGTTTTCGGCATTCTGGAAATCTACCTTCATTTGTTCAATATGTGCAGATATTTCATCATCTGTTACAGCATAGCCATGCTTGATAGCTTCCTGATACAATGTATTAATTTCTTTCACATACGCAATTGCTGCTTCTTGAGCGTCAGCATCACTATATCCTGCCGAAATATAAAAGTCCTTGGCCTGATCTATTTCGATTTGTGGCAATATGATAACATCATCAGTTGGGGCTAAACTCTGCTTTACAGTATCATTCTCACCAATAGGATTATCAACATATTTTTGAACTGAATTTCCCCAAGATTCTATTTTAACGGAATCCGAAACACCCGCAATCGCTGATAGGGACATCATACAAACAAAACTTAATACCAAAATAGCAGATGCAATCTGCCCTTTTTTATTTTTCATAATACTACTCCTTTCTAAATTAGTTAGTTTTTAATGAAGTATATACACTACCTGCTTGTGTTGGAACCAATGTTCCACTACAATATACTGTATATGGAAATCCCGAAACATAAGATGTACTTTTGGGATAAGTAACAGATGTAGTATCATAAGAGCCACCTCCATATGGATAAACACTAGTATCCCATAAATATGAACCTTTTGTCATTTCGTAAACCGTTTAACGAAACCTAAGAAACTTCTGAATACGGTTCACAGCAACATGCAAAAATCCATTGAAAATTGCCTTTGACAATGGGATTTTTGCACTCCGGAATCACTTTCTTACGTACTTTGCCCTAAAGGACTAGCGCTGCGTCGCAGTAAATGCAAAGCACTGTGTGAACAGTAACGTTCATAGTAACGATTCAGAACGGTATTCACATGGGAAGAAATTCCACCATATTCTTCCGGTACCAGAGAGGCAGATGTCCCATCTGACATCCAGGATTCTTCCGTTCTTCAATCGCTATGGAGTCCGTAAACTTATGCCACAGTTCCCGGAACATCCTCTCTCTGTCCGAATATCTCCCGGCCAGTTCCGCGTTCAGCTCTTCTCCGGTCACCAGTACCCACTGCTTTCCGGCCTCATGCACTGCATATTCCTGATGCGTCTCATCATAAATCATCCAGTTCTCCCGACAGAACCGGTCTGCAAAATGTGGAGCCACGCAGGTCAGCACCCGGTTCTTTGGCTCAAATCTGGAAAACATAATTCCATTCTCCAGCTCGCCGAACCGAAGAAACTGTAACCACCTGTGCACCTCATCGCCCACATTCCGGCTTAATTCAAATACCTTCTCCACCTGCGCGTTCCCCAGATGATCCATAATCCGCCTGCTGTCAGGAATCTTCCTTGCTTCCAGCATAGCCCCCAGAATAGCGTCGCCCTTCATCGCGTCCGTTGAAAGCGCCGCCTGATAAATCAACTTATAAGAATACCATCCCAGATTTCTTAAAATTAACCGCTCCACTGCTCCGGCTTTCTTCTCACTTTCTGCAACCTCCGTATACTCACAGAACAGCTCCTGCTCAATACACCCGCGAAACCGAATCCCACACTCTGGCACCCCGTCCACTACCACCGCACGCCAGGCGTCATAAAGAGCCGACAAAAGCCCTGTCACCTCATCCCTGCACACATAAATTCTCTTCATGAAAACCACCACCAAATCTCACATCGTCAAATAAAGACATCTGCCGGTACGTCATCCCATCCGCTCCTTCCGGAAGCTTCTGCCCGGTATTCAGAAGATTCCTTGCAATATAATCCTCCTCAAGTTTCGTAGGATACATCATCCTTCCATTACAGGTAAGGAAATACATCGCTCTCTTTAGCACCACGCCCATCTTCTTAAGGTCTCCAAAATCCAGCGTACCCATCCTCCTTGCCCGGACAATTCTCTGCGCGGAACGATATCCAAGACCTGGAAC
>CAOKJI010000426.1 GCA_948468495.1 uncultured Dorea sp.
TATACCTTGTGAAACGGCCGAATGGCCATAATGGGGTGCCCGGAGGGTATACTTTACGGGGAGATTTGCCGGTTAGAGCGGAGATTCGTGTGCGGAATGGGAGGGCGGAGTATGAAGAATTATGATTTCAAAGAATTTGGCATGGATATTCTGGTGGATGCGGCAGGCGGAATGATGATAGCCGCGGGGGTGTATAATTTTGCCCTGAACGCTGACTTTCCTGTGGCGGGATTTTCAGGGATTGCTATTATTCTTTATCACCTTCTGGGGATACCGGTGGGAATCGGAACTATATTGCTGAATGTCCCGGTAGCGGCGCTGTGCTATAAGTTTCTCGGCAGGACATTTTTTCTGAAATCTTTAAAGTCTGTGTTGATTATGTCTGTGCTGACAGACTATGTGGCGCCGCTTTTTCCGGTGTATGAAGGAGACAGGCTTCTGGCGGCTCTCTGCATGGGAGTCCTTTGCGGAGCGGGATTTGCTTTGATTTTTATGCGGGGGTCTTCCACCGGCGGACAGGATTTTATTACGCTGTCGGTGAAAAAGGTCCGTCCTCATTTCAGCCTGGGCTCTATCACATTTGCTTTGGATATTGTGACAATTGTTTTGGGAAGCGTGCTGGTGTTCCGGGAAGTGGACGGATTTATTTATGGGATTATTGTTACCTGGCTGATAGCAAATGTAATGGACCGGATTATGTATGGTATTTATGAGGGTAAGATGACGTTGATTGTGACGGAGCAGGGGGCGGAGGTGGCCGCGCGGATTGACGAATATTCGGGCAGAGGGTCTACAATTCTGCAGGGACGGGGGAGCTATTCCGGAAGAAAAAAGGATATCGTGATGTGCGCCTGTAACAATAAACAGATGTATGCGATTAAGAAAATGGTCCATGAAATTGATTCAAAGGCATTTACCATTATTATGGAGTCAAACGAGGTGGTCGGGGAAGGATTTAAAGAATCTGTTTAAAAATTCGGAAACTACTTTTATTCTTAAAAAGATATGATACAATAGGAAAGGAATTACCGCCCGCAGGTGAATACAAGGCCTGGAAAGAGCGGTAATGGAAAAGATACAGGGATGTATCAGAACGATTGATAAAGGAGTAGTTGTATAATTATGGAATTTCGGGAGAGAGAATTTATTCCTGTGCTGCTGGGCGGAGATATTAATACCTATAGTGTGGCGCGGGCATTTTATGAACAATATCAGGTTAAGTCTTATGTGTTTGGCAAATATCAGACCGGACCAAGCTTTAACAGTGAGCTTACGATATATGAAGGCAATCCGGCGATTGATACGGATGAGTATTTTCTGATGCGGATTGCGAAGTTTGCCGGAGAGCATGCGGATAAGAAGATTCTTCTGATTGGCTGCGGAGACAGTTATGTTGCGCTTGCAAGCAGACATAAGGCGGAGCTTCCGGCGAATGTGATTGCGCCTTATATTGACTTTGAGCTGATGGACAGTCTGCAGCAGAAAGAGAGGTTCTACGAGCTGTGCGAAAAGCATGGCGTAGCATATCCGAAGACGATTGTATATAAGAGAGAGATGGGACTTGATTTTGCCTGTGAATTTCCTTATCCAGTAATCTTGAAGCCCTCTAACAGCATTGCCTACTGGGAGCATCCTTTCGAGACACAGAATAAGATATATAAGATAAAGGACAGAAAAGAGCTCGAGAAAGTAATTACGGATATTTATGACGCGGGATATGACGATGATTTGATTATTCAGGATATGATTCCTGGTAATGATGAATATATGCGTGTGCTGACTTCTTATTCTGACAGGAATGGCAAAGTGAAGATGATGTGTCTGGGACATGTGCTGCTGGAGGAGCATACGCCTCATGGACTGGGAAATCATGCAGTAATTATTACGGAGCCGAACAAGGAGCTGATGGGACGGGTGAAGAACTTGTTAGAAGATCTTCATTACGTGGGCTTTTCTAATTTTGATATTAAGTATGACAGCAGAGATAATACTTATCGGTTTTTTGAGATTAATACCAGACAGGGGCGGAGCAATTATTATGTAACTGGCTCGGGATTCAATGTTGCGAAATATTTTGTGGAAGATTATATTTATAACAGAGAACTTCCTTATGAAGAGGCGACGAAAGAGCATCTGTGGATGACTGTCCCGAAGGGAGTGGCTTATAAGCATGTGAAGAATCCGGAGTATGTGGCGAAGATGAAGAAGCTGGTTTCCGAGGGGAAGGTAGTGAATCCGGTATTTAAGAAAGGGGATTTGAAGCCAAACCGGTTCCTGCGTATGGTAAAAACTCATTTGAAACAGTATAAGTACTTTGACATGTATTATAAATAAGGGGAAGATATGGAACAGGAACAGAAGAGAAAGATTCTTGGTGTAATCGGGGGCATGGGGCCGGAGGCTACCAGTTATTATTATGAGAATGTGATTGCCCATACGAAGGCGTCCAGAGACCAGGAGCATATTGACATGGTGATTTTAAGCCATGCCGCTATGCCGGACCGGACGGAAGCGATTATCTCGGGAAACAGCAGACATTTGATTAATATGTTGTGTAATGACGCAAGAACGCTTGAGACTCTGGGAGTATCGAACATTGCTATTACCTGCAATACTTCTCACTATTTTTATGAGCAGATTCAGCGAGCTACGAAGGTGCCTGTGATTCATATGATTCAGGAAAGCGTTTCTTATGCGGTGAGAGATTTTGAGAATGTGAAGCGTGTTGGGATTATGGCAACAGACGGGACGATTAATTCTAAGATTTATCACAAAGCCTGCAGGAAGTCGGGCGTTACGCCGGTGAAGTTATCAGAGGAGAGACAGAGAGACGTAATGTCTCTGATTTATGATGATGTTAAGGCGGGAAAACCGGGAGACAGACGGAAGTTCGACCGGGTGGTCAGTGAATTTATGAGAAAAGGCTGCGATGTGATTATACTGGCATGTACGGAGCTGTCGGTATTTAAGGGAAAGCATGATGTGCCGTCCATCTGTCTGGATGCGATGGATGTACTGTTGAAGGAATCT
>CAOKJI010000427.1 GCA_948468495.1 uncultured Dorea sp.
ATTATAAAAAATTTAATTCTCTTCAACATGTTTTTTATATTTTTTTTATTTTTTTTTGTTTTTTTTTTTTTTTTATATTTCTCCTTATTTTTATCTTTTTTTTTTTGCTTTTTTTTTATTTGTTTCTTTAAAATTTGTTGTTTTTTTTTAGTTTTTTTCTTCATTTTCATTTATTTCGACAGGAGGCAGGACCCATGCTTTATCCACATCATATAGTCCATATCCCGGCGTATTTAAGATATCCTGCGCAGCGCTCGCCCCTCCCAGAAGCTCCTCAAGCAATACCTGTTCCTTTCCCGTTGGATTTGACAATTGCCGGAGATAGGGCACAATCTCTTCAAATCGCTCCGAATCCTCTTTCTTTAACTGCAGGCTCAAATCCAGCGCTCCCATATGGCACTCCTCTGATTTTTCCGCCAGCAGTCTGGCAATGCAGGCGGCAAGATTTTTCTGATTCTGTTTCTTCAAAAGCGTCAAAACTCCCTTGCGCCCTTTTTTGTATTTCAGATTCTTTTCTATCTCTCTATAATCGTCGTCCGTCAGCTTCATATCCTCCGTCAGATGATATGCTTCCTCGTTGGTATATTCTTCCGGATTATGCAGAAGCTCAAACAATACCTTCTTCCTAACCTCTGAAACCGGGCGATACAGAAGAAGCCTTGCCGCAGCCGCCCTGGACGCGCCGTAATAAGAGTAGCCGCACCCCTGCCCAATCAACGGTATCAGCTCTGCCGCTTCATCTAACAGTTCTTCTTCCTGCAGCATCCACGCAATCAGACACATCCGCGCCGCAATGTCCGACTGACTCATGACTACCTGGTGCCAGGGGAAAATACAGGGCGAAAGTTTCAGTCCTTTCTTCGGAATCCGTTCCAGTATTTCCTTCAAAGCCTGATAACACGCCTTAGCCTCTGCCCTGTCCGCAAACATCTCTTCCGGCCTCATCTTCTTCGGTTTGACAACTTTGCTTCCGCGAAATGAATAAATACTGTTGTCTTCTTCTTTGACAAGCCGGTAAAAATGTGAATTTACAGACTCCATAAATCCCGGCAAAAAGCAGGCTGCAAGCTCCAAATCCTCTGTCCAGTGCAGAATGATATCCTTCGACGCCTGCATTCTAAGCCTCTCATCCTGACTGGAACGATTAAAATAAGAAGCCGTCATCTTCTGATGCTTCGTCCCATGCACAATCAAATCCTGTACCGCTCTTACCGCATCAGACGCATCGTAGAAACCTTTCGCCCAGAGTGCGCAGCTAATCGCAACGGAATCCTCCGTCTTAAGCTGTTCCTCACAGAAATCCGAATCCCGAAGGCAGCGCCCCATCAGGGAGAATAATTTCTCCGTAAGGCGGTCCACACTCTTATCGTCAAAGATGCCAATCCATGTGGCCGCAGCCCGCTTTACGGAAGAATACCGAATCAGATGATTCTCCTCAATCACCGCGAACAGATGCAGAAAAGCCTCCGGCCTCCCTGCGTCCATGGTCTCGCAGACTGCCTGTCTTGCTCCTTCCTGAAGCCTTGCCGCCAGAAGAAATCTGCCAAGAACATCGTACAATTCTTCGTTTCTGCACATCACGATTCCGCGAATCGGCTCATGACTAAGCATAACCGTATTGCCTTCTCCGAGAAGAATGTCTTTTACCGCCTGAATCGTTTTCTCACAACCCCTGTCAATCTGAGCCGCTAACATCTCCGCATAGGCGAACTGCTCGTTTCTGGCATGGTCGTAAATTTCCGGCGTTGTATTACCTGTCAGAATATCCGCCAGTTCAGCGCCGTAAAATTCCAGTCTCGCATAAGCCCGCAAAAGCTTAACGCTCTGTTCCGCAAAAGGCGCGTAGCTTCCGGAGCGCAGACTTCTCCTGTACCAGCCCGCCGTCATCTGATACTGATTCATCTGGTCTAATGCAAAATAGAATTCCTCCCGCTTCGGCTCCGGCACGCAAGTCTTTACCAGGCCTTTGAATTTGCTTTGATACAGACTGCTCAGAGTACTATAACTGCCGTCTGACAGAAGCTTCCTTATCAGGTCGCAGGCGTCCCGGGGAACCGTATAGCTGTAGACTTCCGGCAGCATCTCCCGCTCAGTCTTAGAAAGATGTTTCCCCCTTTCCTGAAATTCATTTACCCAGGTTTCGCTTAATTTTTTTCTCGTCTGATATGTAAATTCCGCCATGATTTCTCCCTTTCCATTAATAATAAGACCCGGCCAGCATGGTAAGCCGGATGAAAGTAAATACCAGATTCTCCTTCCAGGAAATCCTCTCATCCAGTCCGGTCAGCTCGTCCTCCCCAGCAAACACGCGATAAATTCCATCCTCAAAACACTGGATAGAATTCTCGCATGCTTTCTGCAAATCGGCTTCCTCGCCTTCATGAACTCCAAAAGATATCTTTCCCCTTGCGGCCTGACTTGTTATCTCTTCTCTGGTCAGGAAGGGAAGAAGCTGTCCTTCGTCCCTTCTTGCATTGTAATCCCTTACGCCAAGCTCCGTAAGTCCAATCAGCAATTCCCGCATCGTCTCCGGCCTCCTGTCCAAATCAAAAGCGACAGCGGGCGCTTCCCGATTCATCTTCTTGCCCGGCTTTTTCATTCTTACATAAATTGTGTAGGACATAGCTGTTCTCCCTCCCATTCGTTCTGTTTATCGCTATCCCATGATTAATCCGGTAAAATATATTTACCGCTTCTTCCCCACTAGAGCGTGTTTGAAAATTGCTTTCTGACAGATGTATTCCACAATTTGTGGGAGATTTGTGCCAAATGAGGGGCGCATAGCGGGCTATGTAACCCGAATTTAGCGCAAATATCGCGCAAAGTGGGGAATGCAGATGGCGGGAATGAATTTTCAAACACGCTTTAGTCACATTATAGCCATTCTCTTCAATTTCGCCAATATATCTGACAAAAAAAGAAAAAGTTACTGTTCCTTCCGTTCACAGGGCAGCCGGTAAACAGTGGGTTGAATTAGGCGAATATCTCTTAGCAGACAATTCAGGAGTGTCCTTAATGGAGGC
>CAOKJI010000428.1 GCA_948468495.1 uncultured Dorea sp.
TACGGAAGAAATAAGGCGATACGCGCCAAGGTATGGGCGGGTTTTCTGATTGCGACAGGGGTTTACTGGGTGATGATTCTGGTTTACAGCGCGTTCACGTTTGCTTTTCTGGGGGCAGACGGATGGAACTGTCCGGTTCAGGCGGATTATTCCGGCTGGAAATGCTTTTACAATGTGACCAATCTGCAGGAATATCTGATGGTGGCCATCGGCGGATATGTGGGATGCCTTTTTATTTCCTTCCTGTGTATGTTGATATCGGCAAAGACAAAATCCGCGGTACTGGCGGTAATGCTTCCCTTTGTTTTGATTTTCCTTCCGTCGTTTCTTGAAAACATCACCAGCAGTCCTGTACTGAATAAAATTCTGTCCCTTCTCCCCGACAGACTTCTGGGAGTGGCAAGGGCTATGAAGTATTTTGATTTGTTTACGATTGGCGGAAAGGTAACGGGAGCTATACCGGTTCTGTTTGCTCTCTACGGGGTGCTGGCGGCTCTGCTTCCGCCGGTAATCTTTCGGGAGTACCGGCGCAGACAGGCTTAATATGGCTTCCCTCATGCGGGCGTTGCCGGAAGCAGAAACAGGAAAACCTGCATATAAAATCAGGCTTTCGCCGGGGAAGTTTCCTTTTCAAGCTGTTTGAAAATACGGCGCAGCACGATAACTGCGGCAACGGATAAAATGATTTCGGCAGTCATCTGGGCATAGGCAAGCCCGTAGAGCGGGAACAGGTAATTCAGGATAAAAAGTGCGGGGATTTCCAGCACAATTTTGCGGAGCACGGCAAAGAGGAGAGCCTTTTTGCCAAGCCCGCATGCCTGGAACACGCCCACCGCAATAAAGTCCATGCACAAAAAGGGGATGCCAAGGCAAAGGCCGCGAAGCAGTCGGGTTCCATAATCCACAATAACGGCGTTTTTCATAAAAAGCGAGGTAAAGAAGCCGGCGCCGAGATAGTAAATCACGGAAACGGCTACAAGGAAAGACAGTGTGAGCTTTACGGTGAAAAAGAGAGTTTCTTTCATGCGGGAAACGTTTTTGCTGGCATAGCTGTAGCTGATAAGCGGCATAATGCCCTGGGCAAATCCCATGGCCGCCTGCATGGGAACCATGTTGACTTTCTGGACAATACCCATTGCGGCAACGGCGTCCGCACCGTAAGAGGCGGTGAAATTGTTCAGCACGGTCATACCCGTTACGTTCAGGAGATTTTGAATGGAAGCGGGAATGCCGACTCCCAGAATCCCCATAACAATGGCTTTGTTAAAGCGCACCATGGAGGGCCTGATGCAGACATAGGTGTGTTCTTTTTTCCTGTAAAGCAGGACAAAGAAATAAACGCAGGCCACACAGTTGGATAAAAAGGTGGCAAGGCCGGCCCCTTCCGCTCCCATGTTAAGACCCCATGGAAGAATAAATATGGGGTCGAGAATAATATTCAAAAGACATCCGCTCATAGTGCCGATGCTGGCGTGAAGGGAGGAACCCTCCGCCCGCACGAGATAGGCCATAACCACGTTCAGTATGGCGGGAGCCGCGCCGAAGCTTACCGTCCATTTCAGGTAATTCGCGGTTGCGCCGACTGTTCCGCCATCGGCCCCAAGCACGCTTAACAGGGGCGTATGGAATGCCGTATAAAATGCCGAAAACAAAAGCCCGGAAATCAGCGAGCAGTAAAATCCCATGGCGGAGCTGCGGTAAACAGTGTCATAATCCTTTCTTCCAAGTCCCCGGCTCATCATGCTGGAGGAACCTACCCCGAACAGATTGTTGACCGCGTTGAACGCGAGAAGCACCGGAGCAGCCAGTGTGACTGCCGCGTTCTGGATGGGGTCGCCAAGCATTCCCACGAAATAAGTGTCCGCAAGATTATAGATTACCATAACCAGAGAACTGATGATGGTAGGGATTGCCAGTTTCATGACCGCCTTCGGGACGGGTAGCTTTTCAAACAGTTCTGTTTTTTGGGTATCTTCCATTTTGAGTGCCTCCGTATAAATGCCAATTGTCGGAAATTGTGATATAAGGATATCTTAACATGGATTTTTTCAGAGTACCAGTGTATTATGAATTAAGACAGGAAAAGGTTTATCTATAGAAAGCGACAGGGTTTGGAGATGAGGAAATATCGTATTTTAATTGTAGACGATGAATCAAGAGAGCGTAATGGAATTGAAAAGCTTATCAGACGGTATCAGTACGAACTGGATATTTATCAGGCGCAAGACGGACGTGAGGCTCTTGAAATCATGAAAAATACGCAGATAGATATTTTGCTCACGGATATTAAAATGCCGGTTATGACAGGAATGGAATTAATAGGGCAGGTACATAAAAACGGTTGGAACCCGGTATGTATTATTTACAGTGCATATGGGGAATTTGAATATGCTCAGAATGCAATTGCGCTTGGAGTAATGCAATACCTTCTTAAACCTATTAAGCTGGGTGAGTTTCAGGCATTATTTAACAAGGTTGTTGCAATCTGCGACGCAAGGGAAAAGCAGAAAGCAGAGAATGAGATATTAAAAAAGACATTAAAATCAGTGGAAGATACGAAATTTTACCGACATCTGTTGCGATATCTGGAAATAGAAACAGACGATATAACAGAAATTGAAGATAAAATTTTTGCTGGAGGGGAAGTTGTTCCGATAATACTGTCCAGCTATTCCAGCTCATTTGCAAGATACTGGGAAAATTATGAAAATGATTTGCGTGAACTGTTCAGGCCGGAAACCATTGTTGTAAATAAGGATGATACGCAGACTCTTTTGCTTGTGCCCAGAGAACTATTGCGGACTCTAAGGAAAACGGAAGAAATATGTGAGAAACTGATTCTTATATCAAGGCAGAAGTATCAGTCTGCGGTTTTCATTGTCGTGGGAGGAAGCTGTCGGTCATCAGGAGATTTGAGAGCGGAATACAGAAGGATTCAGGAACAACTGGATTATCAGTTTTTTGTGTCAGAGAGTACCTATTTTTTAGATAATCAGATAGGATTTGTGAAAAATCAAAGC
>CAOKJI010000429.1 GCA_948468495.1 uncultured Dorea sp.
TGCCGGCCGGACATTCATTATATGGTTAATTTAAATGAGCGGTTAGAACAGATGAAGCGTTATGTTGAAACAGGCGAGTATTTTGTGATTAACCGTGCGAGACAGTATGGGAAGACCACATTTCTCCGCGCCTTGAAACAATATTTGCGGGGAGAGTATATTGTTGTTTCATTGAGTTTCCAAAGAATGAGTTCGGATAATTTTGCCAGTGAGAGTGTATTTTCTCATGCGTTTGCCAATGCATTTTTACGGGAGGTGCGCAATAAAAAGAAAGAAATCAACGGATTTAAAGAAGAGGAACTAAAGGGGCTTGGATGGATTGCAGGGGGAGAAGAACCCGTCCGTCTGACCAGACTGTTTGAAGTCCTGAGTGATTTGTGCCAGACTGCGGATAAACCGGTTGTGCTTATGATTGACGAGATAGACAGCGCTTCCAATAATCAGGTATTTTTGGATTTTCTTGCGTTACTCAGGGATTATTTTTTGGATAGGGATGAGACAGATACTTTTCAATCTGTAATTTTGGCGGGGGTGTATGATATTAAGAACCTAAAGCAGAGGATTCGTTCAGCAGAGGAACATCGTTATAACAGTCCGTGGAATATTGCAGCAGACTTTGATATTGATATGAGCTTTTCAAAAGAAGATATTGCCGGTATGCTTTCCGAATACAAGACAGAACAGGGAATTGAGATGGATGAGATGACGCTGGCAAATATTATTTATAGTTTTACATCGGGATATCCTTATCTTGTATCGAAAATCTGCAAACTAATTGATGAACAATTAGGAGGGAATGGGGCCTGGTCCCGGGAAGGGATTTCCGAAGCAGTCGGGTATCTGCTAAAAGAACCTAATACATTGTTTGACGATATGGTTAAAAAGTTAGAAGATTATCCAAAGCTGCGGCAGATGCTTAAGGATATTTTATTTCAGGGGAAGAATTATCCGTTCAACCCCTATCATCATGCGATGAATATTGGGAAAATGTTCGGGTTTATTAAGGAAAAGGATGGAGAAACGGTTGTTTCCAACAGGATTTTTGAAACACAGCTTTATAATATGTTTTTATCAGAGGAGGTTAGCGAGGGATTAGGATATCGGATTCCTGCGTTGGATAAGAACCAATTTATAAAAGACGGAATGCTGGACATGGAGCTGGTAATGACAAAATTCATGGTGCATTTTACAGATGTCTATTCAGACAGTACAGAACGTTTTATTGAGGAGAATGGAAGACGGCTGTTTTTGCTCTATCTGAAACCGATTATTAATGGAACGGGAAATTATTATATTGAAGCCCAGACAAGGACACAGTCAAGAACGGATATTATTATTGATTATCTTGGACGGCAGTTTGTTGTTGAGCTTAAAATCTGGCGCGGCGAGGAATATAACAGAAAAGGTGAAAGACAGTTGGCCGATTATCTGGAGCAATATCATCTGGATAAGGGATATCTTCTTACTTTTAATTTCAATAAGCAAAAGACAGTGGGGGCAAAAGAAGTCTGGCTTGGCGATAAGAGAATATTTGAAGTGATTGTATGAAGTTTTTGCCGATGGCATAGGATGCAAAAGATGAGCAATGTAAAGGTGGAAGCAGGAAGGTGTTGATGATGGAATCTAAGCTCCGTATTGGCAGCAGGGACAGCCGTCTGGCTATCGTACAGGCAGAGATTATCCGGGATGCAATATATAAGAACCATCCGGAAGTACAGATTGAGATTGTGACTATGAAAACGACCGGAGACAGGATTCTGGATAAGAGTCTGGACAAAGTCGGCGGAAAAGGTTTGTTTGTAAAGGAACTGGATACGGCTCTTCGGGAAGGGAGAATCGATTTTGCTGTCCACAGTTTAAAGGACATGCCCATGGAGGTTCCGGAAGACCTTCCGGTTCTTGCCTACGGGAAACGGGAGGACGCCAGAGATGTACTGGTGTACCGCCCGGGACTTAAAAGTCTGCCAGAGAGACCGCTGGTGGGCACGTCCAGCAGGAGGCGGATGCTACAGATGCAGGCGATGTACCCGGACGCCCGATTTGAGGGAATCCGGGGAAATGTCCAGACAAGGCTTGGGAAGCTTGCGGATGAGGGAATGGATGCTGTGATTCTGGCGGCGGCAGGTCTGAACAGACTGAAGATGCAGGAATTAGCGGCGGGATATTTTTCTGTGGAAGAAATGATTCCGGCGGCAGGACAGGGGATTCTGGCGGTACAGGGCAGAAGGGATATTAATCCGGCTTTGCTGAAGGGAATAGACGACGCGGAGTCGAGGACCTGCGCTCTGGCAGAGCGGGCGTTTGTGAAGGAGTTAGACGGAGGCTGTACGTCGCCCATTGCTGCTCATGGAGTAGTAAAAGGCGGCAGGATGCTTCTTCTGGGCTTATATTTCCGGGAGGAAGACGGGTTCTGGTTTAGGGAGCGTATAGAGGGCGATATGTGGGAGGCGGAAAAGCTTGGAAAAAGGCTTGCCTGTCGTATGAGAGAGCGGGGAGGTGTCTGAAATTGGAGGAGACTGGTAAGGTATGGCTGGCCGGAGCGGGACCGGGAGACGCTGGGCTTCTGACAGTAAAGGCGAAGGAATTGCTTGAAAAAGCAGATGTAATTGTATATGATGCGCTGATAAGTCTGGAGATATTTGCACAGATTCCTCAGGGAAAAGAATTGATTGACGTAGGGAAACGTGCGGGACACCATACCTGTTCCCAGCCTCAGATTAATGAGCTCCTGCTCCAGAAGGCGAAAGAGGGAAAGCGGGTTCTCCGGTTAAAGGGAGGAGACCCTTTTATTTTTGGGAGAGGCGGGGAAGAGTTAGAGCTTCTGGCCAAAGAGGGCGTTCCTTTTGAAATCGTTCCAGGAGTTACCTCAGCGTCCGCAGCGGCGGCCTATGCGGGGATTCCTGTTACACACAGAGATTATGTGTCTTCCTTTCATGTGATTACCGGACATGCAAGAAAAGATGGGGAAAGCAGAATCCAGTATGAATCTCTTGTA
>CAOKJI010000430.1 GCA_948468495.1 uncultured Dorea sp.
CGGCCGACGCGGCCAAAAGGAACGGCATAAAGTAAAAGGCGGCGTCGTCTACGTAAGTGAGAACAAGATAGGTACTGGAATCTTCCGCCAGAATGCCGGTCATACTCAGTAATAAAGCAATGACTTTGAGCATTGCACATCCGATAATTGCCGGAAGAATTGGGTTGAAGCTTCCGGCAATGGCGTCCACAATGCTAAAAAAGACGGTTTTTGGAGTAATGGAAGTTTTGGCGGTTTCTTCCGGTTTATTTGTGAAATCCCCCATTGTGATAAATTCTTTGAAGTATTGATCAACGCTGGGGCCTAAGATGACCTGGTATTCTCCGTTTTTATCGGAAGTGCCCAGAACCTCTGGTATGGACTCTAATCCGGCGGCGTCTGCCAGCGCGTAATCGTTTAGCTGGAAACGCAGACGGGTAGCGCAGTGGTAGACATTACGGATATTTGAACTTCCGCCTATATGTTCTAAAATGGCCTGGCAAGTTTCTTTGTGTGTCATAATTTTTCTCCTTCTATTTTTTGTATAATGCGCATTTACTCTTTCGACAGAATAGCATAATAAAACAGAAAAATCAACCAAAAACGATAAAATTATTAGCGAAAATGAGCGAAATAATATAAACGACAAAAAATGGTAAATAAAAAAGAGCCTCACAGCGAGACTCCTGACTTGAGAAATTATTTTTTTGTTTCAATGTAAGAAAAGCGGTCCTGAATTGCAGCCGGGATACCATATCCGATCAAAATGCCTTCTTTTCCGGAGGCGAAGGACAGGCAGGCGGCGGTTTCAAACTTTGTGTGGTCAGCCAGAATGTAAACTTGGGAGCTGTTTCGGATTACGGCCTGCTTGATCCGGATATCTTCTTCATATACAGTCATAAACCCGGCGTCCCGGTCTATCCCGGTAGTGGTCAGAAAACATTTGTCGAACTGGTGCCGGCTGATCTGTTCGCAGGCGTCAGGTCCAAAGGAGGCGCCGATATTATTCTGTACGGAGCCGCCGATTAGGACGACTTCCATTCCTTTGCGGATGAGCTCCATAGCGGAGGAAAGGGAAGTGGTAAAAACAGTAATCCCCGACGGCTTCAGCAGCCTGGCCAGAGTCAGGCAGGTGGTGCCCGCGTCAAGGAAAACGGCGTCTCCCTCTTTGATCAGTCCGCATGCCTGGGCGGCTACAGCCAGCTTCTCATTTGCCGCCGGGTAGTCGAAGGATTCGTAGTAATCGGAATTAAGCCCTTCATATCTGGCCTTGGCTCCACCGTGAAAGCGAATCAGCTTCTCTTCCTTTTCAAGCCTTGCAAGGTCTCTGCGGAGCGTAGACTCCGGAACCTGCAGTTCGCTTACAAGATTGCGTGAGGAGACAATTTTATTTGTATTTACCAGTTCTAAAATCTTCTGTTCTCGTTCTTTGTATGTCATCTGAATCATCCTATGGCTCAATCTATATTATCCGTCCTTATTGTAACATGAAATGCCGGAGAGCGGTTATATATTTTTCACAAAAATATAGATATGTTTTCGTATGTTTTTAACAATCTGTGTTTTTTTTTGAAAAACCCGTTGACAAACCCTGTAGGCGGACTTATAATTCAAACATACCAAATGTACCATACATTACATACAAAAAGAAAGGAGGAATGGAAGATGAATTACCTGATTCTGGTAAGCCATGGACAATTTGCATACGGCCTCCATGACGCGCTGGAGATGTTTTCCACAGAGGGCGACGAGACGCTGATTAGCTGCTGCCTGGAGAAAGGGATGGATGTGGACGCCTATGCAGACAGGCTCAGGAAGAAGCTTGGGAAGATTGACAGGGAAAAGGACAGAGCAGTTCTTCTCGGAGATCTGCAGGGAGGCTCGCCGCTTACATATGCCATGAATATTCTGGATGAGATGGGCATGGCGGAACAGACGCCGGCATATGCCGGCATGAACCTGCCGCTGGCGCTGAATGTTCTGCTTGGCAAAGACATGGTTACGCCGGAAGAGGCGGACGCGGCTTTTATGGAAGGCGCGCAGGTGCGCCGCTTTACCCTGAAAGACGAAGAGGATGAAGATGATATTTGAAAGGAGAAGGAAGAATGGCAATCTCATTTATCCGTATTGACGACCGTATTATTCATGGACAGACTGTTACGCGCTGGGCGAATGAATACCCCTGCACAGGTCTGATCGGCGTCAATGACGCGGCGGCAAACAACAAACTGCTGGTGTCGGCATTTAAAGGAGCCAGCGACAAGAAGACATTTATCTGGACAAAGGAGCATTTTAAGGAGAAATCCGACAAGGTGCTGGCAAGCGCGGATAAATATTTTCTGATTACAAAGAATCCGGTGGATATGGCGGAGCTTCTGGCAGACTTCGGATTTGAAAGTACGGTGAAGAAGTTTATCGTCGGACCATGCCCGGACCGCCCGGGCGCGGTGAAGCTTGGAAATAACCAGTCGATTACCCAGGAGGAAGCCGAAGCATTAGAGCGGCTGAAAGAAGCCGGGTACGAGATTGAATTTGCGCTGGTGAAGGAAGCATCCATCGGCACATGGGACAAATTCAGGGGAAAATTCGGATTCTAGGAAGAACTTGTTTACAGGAACAATTGACAGGAAAGGAAGAGAGAAATGACAATTTCAGTTTTTCAGGCGGTATTATTGGGAATTTTTGCCTGCCTGGCGTCTCTGCCGGGTATGGGCGGAACGGTACTGGGGGAGTATACCCTCGGCCGGCCTCTGGTCGGAGGGCTGGTGTGCGGGATTATTCTGGGAGATGTGACGACGGGCATCATTATAGGGGCGGCGATTCAGGTGGTGTATATTGCTTTGATTACGCCGGGCGGAGCAATGGCGGCGGATGTACGTGCGATTTCCTACATCGGGATCCCGCTTGCGATGCTTGCAGTGACGAATATGGGACTGACCGGCCCGGAAGCGACGTCCATGGCGACGGCCCTTGGCTCGGCGGTGGGGACAGTTCTGATGTACGGGACT
>CAOKJI010000431.1 GCA_948468495.1 uncultured Dorea sp.
AGGGTCCGCTTACAGACGCAAAGCAGCGCAAGAGCCTGCCGCACAGGGAGAAATCCCTATATTTACCGCTTAATAACCGCTTTTTTAATCGCTTCTCCCATCACTTCCGCCGCGAGTGTTCCCGCCACATTAATATCCGCCTTCGCGCCTCCAATGGAAGCGGCATAGATGGTATCTCCATCCGCCATAGTCCCCACCGGATTGATACACCTTGCATATCCATTCCGCGCCATAGAAGCAATCTTACTCATCTCTGCTTTTGAGAACTCCCCATTGGTAATAATCGCGCCAATCGTCGTATTCCCGGCAAATAAGTCCGTCTGTCTGCTAATCTTATAAAGCTCCTGTCTCGTATCTGCGAAACCGCTTCCGTCTTCCGTACGCAGTCCGGCAAGCTTCTTCCCTGTATCCGCTTCAAAGATATCGCCCAATGCATTGACTACTACGACCGCAGCCATTTGAAGACTGCCAATCTTCACCGCATGAATGCCAAGCCCAGCTTTAGACGCCCGCTCCATTCCATACAGCTTACCTACAGTCGCGCCGCAGCCTGCCCCGATATCACCGCACACTGGACGATTCTTTTCGGCATCTTCACAAGCCATATAACCCATATCTGCATCCGGCCATACATCAGTGCGTCCGATTCCTAAATCATAGATACAGGACTGACACACCAGCGGCACTTTCGCAAAGCCTGTATCATATCCAATTCCACGCTCTGCAAGGTAACGCATGACTCCACCCGCCGCCCCCAGTCCAAATGCGGAACCACCTGATAATACAATGGCATTGATAGGATTATCCGCCGTCAAAGGCTCTGCAAGCCTGGTCTCTCTGGATGCAGGGCCGCCGCCGCTTACATCCACACCAACCTTCGCTCCATGGTCAAACAGAAGTACCGTCACTCCGGTCTTCGCTACATCATCCTGCGCATTTCCCATCCGCAGTCCTTCTATTTCTGTTATCTGAATCTCCTGTACTACTGTATTTTCTTCCATGCCATTCTCTCCTTAACAAAACATCTATACCAAAATACTACTCTGCTCCCTGCCGTCTGCGCCGGAATCAACAACGCATTTTAAACTTACGCTGTCTTAAGCGCCGCCGCAAGCGCTCTTGCAACCGCCGCGGAAACCACCGTACATACAACTGCCTCAATTGCTCCCTGTACCCCGACAAAGGCTACAACAAAAGTCAGCGGATTCGACACGCCAAGCGTTTCCACAAACCCCTGGATATAATCTGTCTGATAAAAGAACAGCACCAGAGCAGACATATACAGAATGGTATTCAAAACCGGACAAGTCAGTCCTCCGATAAAATAAGCAAGATTCTTCTTCTTACTTCTCACACCTTTAAAAGCCAGTCCGCAGAAAAATCCCTCCAACACCCGCGGTACAATACAGGTAATCACCGTTCCAAAAGGATTAATACTCAGAAGCATCGCTCCCATAGGGCTCATACCAAAGCACTGCATCAGGCTGGTGATACCAAAAGCAAGACCACAGATTGCTCCGCCTGCCGGCCCCAAAATCATCGCCCCTACAGCCACCGGTACTGTAAGAAATGTAATAGAAATTCCCGGCGTCCTCAAATACCCTAGCGGAGTAAATGCCATGATAAAAATAATCGCTATCATCAGCGCCAGTTCCACCATGTACCTCGTGTTCCCCTTTGTGTTCGTCTTCGTTGCTGTCATTGTTGCCATATTGCATCTCCTTCTCTGCTGATAAAACGGCGCACTGCCACAAACAGTCCAGTGTGTCCCCTGTCTTTCAGCCCTTTATTATGGGGAAATGTAAGCGTGAATCTTATCTGGATATATTAGAAAATACAAACAAAACCGGAATATATCGTTCTTCTGGTTGCCGCCCTAAGGTCAGCACCTGCCCGCCATGTCCCGGATAAAATGATAAAAAGAATCAGATGCATTTTCTAAAAGAATAACGCTCGGTGATATTATATCACCGGGCGTCTGATTTCTCAATATATTCCCGTTATCTTTTACTATTTGCTCACACCTGAATCATTTTCTTACGTACTTTGCAGTGAATGCAAAGTACTGTGTGATTTCCAGACATTCACTGTCAATCATCGCTGAATAGAATCTAGTCCTTCTGGCATGGCCCCCCTTATACAACACTTCACATAGCAAGCCTCTCCTTGATATCCTCAATCTCCTTATCATGAAGCTGAAGCCTCAGATCTCTAGTTTCATCCTCAAGCTTTCTGACACTATAATACTGATCAATTCTGTTCACCTTACTCTCCAGTCTCAGAATATCTTTCTTCGTCATCTGATAATACCGATCCATCTCGTCAAGCAGGAATGTCTCGCTTTTATCAATCTTCTCATCAATGATATTCACGATATCCTTTTTCAGCTCAGCCATCTCTGTTCTGAACTCATCTCTCAACTCAGTCTTCGCATCAGCAATATCCTCCTTCAACTCTGTCCGCAGACCGGTGATATCTCCCTTCAACTCTGTCCGCAGACTGGTGATATCTCCCTTCAACTCTGTCCGCAGACCGGTGATATCTTCCTTTACCTCTTCCCGCAATACCTTGTTGTTCTCCTCAACAACTGTTCGCATCAATTGTTCTATTGCTTGTAAATCTTCTTTCCCTAACATAATTCTCCTTCTCTTCTTCTAAACTGATGCTTGAAATTTACCTATCGGAAAATCTGAAGTCAAATATCCATGCATACCCAAAGGGCACTTGGCATAGTTACTTGGCTCGTTGCTTCGGGGGAATAAAACTTTGCGTAACAATGTCAGGAGGCACATATGACAAATATCGAACTTATGGAACAGGCCCTACCTGTGGCGCCGTTAAAGATCCTTGCTCTGGAAAGCTGTGAATCACTGGCGCAAAAAGTAGATCAGTACATCGTATCATTCCGGAAGGATTCTCTGCAAGACTTTTTGGATCCGGTCATCTATTCCTCTTATGAGGCTGACACATATCTGGCAAAAAAC
>CAOKJI010000432.1 GCA_948468495.1 uncultured Dorea sp.
AGCGGAGGCTTCGGGAGCATTGAGGAGCTGATGCAGGTGGAGGGAATCAAAGAAGGAACCTTTGAAAAGATTAAAGAGGATATTGTGATATAGGGGGACATATGGGTAAGAGAGTATTGGTTGTGGACGACGAGAAGCTGATTGTGAAGGGAATCAGATTCAGCTTAGAACAGGATGATATGAAGGTGGACTGCGCTTATGACGGGGAGGAAGCCCTGAAGCTTGCCAGAGAGAATGAGTATGATATTATTCTTCTGGATATTATGCTGCCAAAGTTCGATGGTTTTGAGGTGTGCAGACAGATTCGCGAATATTCGGACGTACCGGTTATCATGCTGACGGCTAAGGGGGAGGATATGGATAAGATTCTGGGTCTGGAATACGGCGCGGATGATTACATTACAAAGCCCTTTAACATTCTGGAGGTAAAGGCCAGGATCAAGGCGGTTATGCGCCGGGTTAATAAAAAAGGAAGAAGCGGCGACAACGACAGAGTCATACAGAAGGGCAGCATGAAGATTGATTGTGAAAGCAGGCGGGTTTTTATTGGGGAGAAGGAAGTGAACCTAACTGCCAAGGAATTTGATCTTCTGGAGCTTCTGGCGATGAATCCCAATAAGGTATACAGCAGGGAGAATCTTCTGAATATTGTCTGGGGCTATGAGTATCCTGGGGACGCGAGGACGGTGGACGTACATATCCGCAGACTCAGGGAGAAGATTGAGCAGCATCCAAGCGATCCGAAGTATGTCTATACAAAGTGGGGAGTTGGTTATTATTTTAGGGGTTAGCCGTTATATCAAATTTAAATTTTTCAAGAGCCTGCGCTTTTTCATCATTCTGCTATTGATGCTGGTAGGCATTATTCCCTGTGTGGTGATGAAAGCAATGGTTCTTGACAGCTATGAGAAGAGAGCAGTTGACGTACGAACTGCGGAGATACAAAATCAATGTACGATTCTATGTAATCAGCTTAGCAGCTCTAAATATCTGGAAAATGGCGTATCTGAGATTATCCAGACAGAATTAATACAGCTTTCCAATGTGTATAATGGGCGGATTATGGTGATAGATCGGGAATTTGTCATTATAGAAGATACCTATAATCTGGAAAAAGGCAAAACGATGATATCAGAAGATGTGATGAATAGCTTTCGCGGTCAGGTCGTCAGTCAGTATGACGGGAAAAACCGATTTATTGAGGTGGCTGCGCCAATTAAGGATGAAAACGATGAAGAGATAATAGGCGTAATGCTGGTCAGTGTTTCGACAGATACCATTGCAGCTACCAAGGCGTTGCTTCGGAAAAAGGCGAATATTGCGGAAGTTATCATTATTTTGGTGGTTATGGCGGCGGCAGTTTTCTTAGGAACCGTCATGGTGCGCCCATTTGCGAAAATTACAAAGTCGATTGGTGATTTGACCGATGGATACCATACGGATTATCTGCATGTATACACCTATGAAGAGACCGGGCTAATTTCCGAAGCATTTAACAAAATGCTTGGCAGGCTGAAGAGTCTGGATGAATCCAGGCAGGAGTTTGTAGCCAATGTTTCCCATGAATTGAAGACGCCCCTGACGTCTATGAAGGTGCTCTCTGATTCCATTTTAATGCAGAAAGATGCTCCGGTAGAGCTTTATCAGGAATTTATGGGAGATTTATCACAGGAAATTGAGCGGGAGAATAAGATTATCAATGATTTATTGTCTCTGGTGAAGATGGACAAGACGGCTGCAGATATGAACATTAAACCGGAGAATATGAATGAGGTGATTGAGCGTATCTTAAAGCGTCTTCAGCCGCTTGCGGCAGAGGCGAATATTGAAGTGGTGTATGAGAGTTTTCGGCCGGTAACTGCGGAAATTGATGAGGTGAAGTTGTCGCTGGCGATTACGAATCTTGTGGAAAATGCGATTAAATACAATAATAAGGACGGCTGGGTGCATGTATCGCTGAATGCAGATCACAAGTACTGTCATATTGAGATTGCGGATTCCGGAATCGGGATTCCCGAGGAAGAGACCGAGCATATATTTGAGCGGTTTTACCGGGTAGACACGTCTCATTCCCGGGAAATCGGAGGTACAGGTCTGGGTCTTTCTATTGCAAGAAATGTGGTGGTTATGCACAGAGGAGCTATTAAGGTATTTAGTCAGCCTGGGGAGGGAACTACTTTTTCTGTGAGGATTCCGATTATATATGCGGGTTGAAAATGGGGGAGATAAGCCATATTAAAGCAGGAGGGACGAATATGCGGAAATATGTAATCGGTTTTATTTGGCTGGTTATTTTCTGTCTGCTGCCTGGGGGATGTAAGCAAAAGGAATCGGCGGGAGACATCCGAATATACTATTTGAATACAGAAGGAACCGCTCTGGCTACAGAAGAGTATAATTGGAAGTCTTCGGAGATTCCGAAACAGATAGAGGAAGTGTTGGAGAAGATGAGGAAACCAGAAGATACTGTTGAGTGTACCTCGGCAATTCCGGCGGATGTAATCGTGACGGATTACAAGCTGGAGGAGAATCGGCTGGAGCTATATTTTAGCCAGGAATATGAGCTTCTTGATAAGCCGTCAGAGGTATTGCTGCGGGCAGCGGTGGTGGAATCAATGACAGAGATTGAGGATGTATATTTGATTCGATTCTATGTAAATGGAGAGCCTTTAAAGAACAGTCATGGCGAGGCGATTGGATATATGCGGAAGGATGATTTTGTGCAGAACACCGGGGCGGCGCTCAATTCTTATCAGCAGGCGGAGGTTTATCTTTACTATGCGTCTCCTGGAGGGAACGGATTGGTTAAAAAGGAGATTTCTCTGCGTTATAACAGTTATATGACAATCGAAAAAGCGATTGTAGAACAATTGATTAAAGGGTCGGATTCTGGAGAGGCTTTTGCAGCGGTTCCTGCAGAGACGAAGCTTCTCGGGGTTTCTGTTAAGGATGATATCTGCTATGTGAATCTAAATGAAGGATTT
>CAOKJI010000433.1 GCA_948468495.1 uncultured Dorea sp.
TGCGATTTCTTCCATGGCCCGTTTGAGATAACGGACAAGAATCAGCCGTTTTTCCTGCTGATTGCCGATGGAAGGACCAGAAAAGCGGACGAGAGAGCCATCGCGTTTATGAAGAAATATGCCGGAGAAAAGGTGTACATACTGGATGCAAAGGAACTGGGGCTGGATAATTTAAAGGATTCTGTATCCGAGTATTTCAATCATCTGTTATTTACGCCGGTACTGAATAATGTGTATATGAAGGCATTGTCAAAGGCTACCGGGATTGATTATACGACCCGCCGTTATATGTGGAAGGTAGAATACTAGGAATTAAAAAACGTTGTACTAGAATGATATCAGAGGAACACCGTCTGTTATGTGTAAAGCCCGGCTGGCTGCTGCTGGGAACGCATGGCGGGCGGTAGTTTGTATTGCAGCATGGGAAAGAGATGATTCGTTCATTGCATTCATTTTGTGAAACGGCCGAATGAGAGATGTTTTTTGTATGAGGCTGAGCGGAAGAAGGCGGACTGAGCGAAATTAGGAGGGAACCGGGAGGTCGCAGAATGATAATGGATCATGTAGTTGTTCGGGTTCTGGCCCGTATTTTTGATTTGATGTTATTGAATGTATTATGGCTTATCTGTTCGTTACCGGTTGTTACAATTGGGGCGTCTACTACGGCGCTGTATGCGGTGACGTTAAAGATTGTTACAAATGAAGAGGGTTATATTTTACGCGGATTTCTGGATGCTTTTCGGAAAAATTTAAAGCAGAGCACCGTTATATGGCTGATACTTCTGGCAGTTGGGATGGCGCTTGGGATGGATTTTATGATTATCCGACGGATGCCGGGGAAGCTTGCGCTCGTGGGAAATGTGCTGACAGGCGCGGCGGCCTTTCTTTACCTGATAGAAGTCGTCTTTGTCTTTCCTCTGATTGCAAAATTTGAGAATACAACCGTTAACATGATGAAAAATGCCATACTGATTCCTGCGGCGCGGCTTCCGTTTATGGTATTGATTATAGTTTTGACAGGGATGTGCGCGGCGCTTACCTGTCTGAACGAGGCGACAATTCTGGTTGGAGCGGTTGTCTGGAGTCTGATTGGGGTGTCATTGCTTGCCTTTGCAAATTCATTTCTTCTCTCAGAGATGTTCCGCCCATTTATTGAAAAGAAAATGTAACATACTATAAATTAAAAGTTGACATAGAATTTACTTATGTTATAATATTTGTATCTTATATAATTTTCAGAGATACATAATGTGATAATAGTATATTGATAAAAGCAGGAGGGATTCTATGTCTGAAGAGAGATACCAGTATAATGAATTTGGAGAATGGTTATATCCGGATTTTATAAAGGAGGCGCAGGCGGCGTATCAGGTGAGCGGAGATATGCTGCTTAAGCGTCTGCTGATGAAGAAGCAGGGAGAATATACGATAGAAGATTACTATGCGCTGCCGGATGAGTGCAGGGTAGAGCTGATTGACGGTTTTATCTATAATATGTCGGCGCCCAGCGCCAGGCATCAGGCGCTGATAGGAGAATTGTTTTTCAGATTTCGGCAGCATATTCTGAAGAATAAGGGGAAGTGTTTTCCTTTTATGTCTCCGATAAACGTTCAGTTGGACGAAGATGACAGGACGATGGTACAGCCGGATGTGATAGTGACCTGTAATCGGGATAAGATTAGGAACAGAGAGTATTACGGCGCGCCGGATTTGGTCATTGAGGTTCTGTCGCCTTCAAACAGGCCGAAGGAGCAGCGGAGAAAGTATCAGAAGTATAAGAATGCGGGAGTGCGGGAATACTGGGTGGTTGATCCGGCTAAGAAGCGGGTGACGGTATATGATTTTGTAGGGGATGCATCGGAGGGGGCCATTGGATGTAACTTCTCAGACGAAGTCTGCCGGCCCGAAGGGCATGAATCAGGGTGCGGCCTTGAGTATACCCAGGGGTACACCTTAACGCATACCCTCCGGGCGGGCGGACTTCGTCCGATAAGGTATACCCAAGGGCACACCTTAACACAGGCCCTTCGGGCAGGCGGACTTCGTCCGATAAGGTATAGTTTTCAGGATAAAGTGCCGGTACATATCTTCGGCGGTGAGCTGATAATAGATTTCGCGGAATTATTCGAGGAGATTCGTTTTTTGTTTTAACTGATTAAAAGAGATTGTAGAAACGAGGCCTGTGTCACGCAAATTACGTGACACAGTTAAGATTTCTGCATGCCGGAAAATAAGTAATTTTAATAAAATGTCGCTATCTTCTGCTCCGGAGCCGTGCATTCCTGCGCATTGATGAATGAAAGAACGGGTCCGGTTTTGCGGTATGATTCATGATATTTTATCTGAATTTTTCCGGTTAGAGTAATCCAGGAATGATTTTCAATATTTTTCACTGTGTTTTCACAGATAAGTCCAAAAAATTCAATATCATTCTCGCAGCAAACCATGACATATCTTCCGATTCCGATTTCCTGTTTTTTCATATTGTGATTCAATACAGTCTGACATGTTACCCGAATCGTTTTTCCATCGTATTTTTCCGGATGCTCTGATATATCTCTGGACCAGTATGCAAAATCCTCGTCTTTAATCTGGATTACGGGACAGCTTAAGTCGTATGGTTCGTGATCTTCGATATCATCGTATTCAACATGTCCGTCTTTATACTGATACGCAATATCACAGCGTCTGGAAGCGCCTCTGACAACTTTGTGCAGCCATGCTTTATCCAATATGCCTTCCGATTTATTAAAGACTGTAACCGTACAGCTTTTTAATTTGTCATACATTAGCTGTCTCATATTTGTATTATATATTTGGAAGGTTGAAGTATCAATAAAGAGCATTTCTCTGAAAATATACCAGTTGTCGGGGAGATTTTTTTCCAGTGCGTCTATCGTCCACATTCCATTATATTCAATAATAACCCGCGATGCGTCAGTGACTGTGGCAAGCTGTGTCAGATATTCCGGGCGAAGTTCT
>CAOKJI010000434.1 GCA_948468495.1 uncultured Dorea sp.
CCCCCAATCGCTCGGCCTCTCCCCCTCCGCCCCCCCCCTCCCGGGCGCGAAATCGGCGCTGCGCTTGGCGAAGATTCTGAAAATAACAAAAATTTAGATGATAATATAGAAATGGTATCTGGTTCTCCCGGTGAAAAAGGCGGCGACAGTCTTGAAAAGACGGATGGTTCTTCTGAAAAAGAGGATGTTTCAAGAGAAACCGCCGATTATAAGAACGTTTTCGTCCTGAACCTGCTTGAAGAATGGGAAAAGTATTCTGGCGATAATGTTTCAGTATCATTCAAAACATCTTATGTTTATGATTATGGCGACCGCACGAGAATTGATTCTGAATATTATAACGAAATAAGCGAAAAATTGAGTGTTGAAACGAAAGAATCCGAAAAGATTTCTGATGGAGACTGGATAACGGTTTGCGGGATTGTTGGAAAAGAAGAATATGACGGTTTAGAAAACGCATTCATAGAGGAAACCGGAAAGAAGCCAAAGAAAGAATATGAAAGCGGAAAATCGAAATATGATAAGAAAAAGAAGAAAGAAGCTGAAAAGAAAGAGAATAATTTCAGAAAATCAGCGAAAGAAGTTTCATATGAAGTATTAATGAGATACCCGGACACATACAAAAACAAGAAAATAAAAGTTGTGGTTAATATAACCGAGGTCGAACCGGACGGAATCATATTCCCGGGAGATATGCAAGGGACTCTGGAAGGAAAAGAAGCTGCCATATACGACGATAGGGAAGTGAAAGAACCGAAACTTGCAAAAGGCGATACAATTACAATATACGGAAAGGGAAATGGACTCACAACCGTAAAGATAAAGCAAAAATCCGGCATATTCTCGAAAACCGTGGACAAATACAGCATACCCGGAATCAGCATAAAATATATGGACTTGCAGTAAAAAATATTGCGAGTTGTTGTGCGAAAGGGGATAAAAATGAGTCTGGTTTTGGGATATGCAAACAAAGATAACGCAATCATAATGAGTGACGGCAGGGCGATGGGGAAAGTTTTTTCATCAGAAAATTATAACAAAACAAGGAAAATAAATGAAAATATTATCCTTGGGTTTGTTGGATATAAAGAGCCATGTGAGCATTTTTTGAATTGTGTTTATATGGACATGGGAAAAAGAACGGAATCCTGTTACATGGATGAATTTCTTGAGGAAATTGAATACGAAATGTCGCTGGATAAAACGAAAAAAGAATTGGAATCTGCGTTTATGATAATTGGAAGAACGGAAAAAGGAGAGATGTATAGCGTTATTGTTGGAAACAGTACAGATTATAAAATCGAGAAAAACCTGGTATGTACGCCGCGGGCACTTCTTATAGGAGGAGTTTCAGATAAAAATATGATAAACGCCTTGTACGACAAAAACATAACAAATATGAATATGAGCATCGAGGAATGTATGAGAAAAACAATAGCAGAAGCATCTGAGGTCGATGGTTCTATAAACGATAACTTTTTCACAAGAATAATTTGAGGGAGGAAGAAAGGATGAAAGAAAGGAAATCAAAGGTGAACTGGGAGGATTATCCAAAGATTGAAAAATGCACTGATATGGGAGATACAAACGGTAATAAGATGGACATAGAAGTAAAAGAAGCAGAAGGAAGGCCTATTACATCTGAAAAACCGGAAAAGTAATATTGCGAAAGGGGATTAAAATACCATGAAGAAAAGACTTATAACACCGATACTGGTGGCGTGTGTTTTGGCGAGCGGGTGCGGAGGAGAATCCGGCAAAAGTCCAGAACCGGAAACCGTTGCGGAATCAGAAAAAGATGAAAAGCCGGATTCAAAAGAGCAAAAAGAAGAATCCAATCAGGATAAAAGCGGAAAAGAAGCCAAAAACAAAGAAAGCACAAAGAGTAAAAAGAAGTCCAAAAAGAAAAGCGAGCCAAAGAAAAAGTCAAATGAAGAATCAGAAGAAAAATCCGACGCATATAAGAAGGGAGAGGAGTTAGGAGAAAAGTTAAATGAAGAATTAGATTCTATTGACTGGGAGGAAAACTACGAAAAAGCCGGAGAAGCCGGAAAGAAAGCTGCGGAGTGGCTGAATAAATTATTTGAGTAATATGTTAATGCAAAAGCATTATATTTGTGATACAATAGAAAAAATATACTAAAGGAGGATTTTGCAAATGAAACAAGAAATGAAAAAACTTTTTCCAACCATTCTGATTTTTTGCGTGGCTCTAACGCTGTTTTTACCAATGCGTGCAGAAGCCGCAAAGAAAGGAAAGAGCGGGGGAATAAGCTATACCGCTTATGATACCGGAAACGGGATTGTTCTGATTTTAAAAAACCCAAAGAACTATGTACAGAATGTAAGCGCAAAGGTTGTTTATTACAACAGCAGAAATAAAATGATTGGAACGTCGTCTGATAGCAATTATGCACTTGAGGGCAAAAAGAAGTGTGCAATGTATTTCAATGCGCCTTATGACAGCAGCTACCAGGACGTTGAGTACGATTCGTTCAAAGTAAATATAAACGCCGAGAAAGAACAGAATGTAGTAAGCAGGGTTTCCAAGATTTCTGTTTCGTCTGACGAAGGAGAAGAAAACGTAACTGTAAAAGTTAAAAACAAGGCGAAAGAAGAACTTTTCAGCGTCCAGGTTGCCATTGTTTGGTATGATGAGGATAAAAATGCAATCGGGTATGATTACAAGCACGTAGAATGCACGAAGCCGAAAAGCACAGACTATATAACGTTTGATTTTCCACATGATTCGGACTATGAAACTGTATATCCAGATTCATATGAGATTTTTGTAAATGATGCATATACATATACTTGGATGAAATAAAACTGAACATTAGACTTAATAGGGTGCATACGGAATTGATGCACCCTATTGTTTTGAAAATTTTTAATTTTGGAATTGGCATTAAGGAACTGTTAAAAAATAACTTTTAGTTTTGGGGTTTAATAACATAGTTCCA
>CAOKJI010000435.1 GCA_948468495.1 uncultured Dorea sp.
CCTGCTTCAATCTACTGTATACTGGTCAACGTATGAATAGTAACTTCCAGCTAGTTTACAAAGAATACGTCTTCCTTGCAACTCCAAGCTCTTCATTTGCCGGAATTACTTCTATCGTTACCGGTGAATCTTCTCTGGATATACATGCCGCTTCATTTCCCACCGCCTGATTCTTCTCTTCGTCCAGCAGGATTCCCATATGCGTAAGCTTCCTGCAAATCTTCTCTCTAATAAACGCGTCGTGTTCTCCAATACCCGCCGTAAATACCAGATGGTCTAAGCCTCCAAGCTCCGCATAATAGGCGCCGATATAACGGATGATATCATTGCAGAAAATCTCAATCGCAAGCTTAGCCCGCTCATTCCCATCCTCCGCCGCTTCTTCCACCAGCCTTAAATCATTGCTGACTCCGGAAATTCCAAGAAGACCGCCCTTCTTTGTCAGACCATGGAGTATCTCGTCAAGCTCCATTCCCTGCTTCTGAAGAAAGGGAATAATAAACGGGTCTATATCTCCGCACCGATTAGAATTATTAATGCCTACCTGCAGCGAAATTCCGAAGCTGGTATCCACGCTCTTTCCACCGTCAATTGCACAGAGAGAACAGCTTCCGCCTAAGTGACAGGATATGGTCTTCCCGGTAGAGCCATATTTTGACGTAACCGTATCGGAAACATATTCATGAGAAGCCCCATGATAGCCCATTCTGCGAATCCCATAAGTCTCATACCATTCATACGGAATACCGTAAATAGCCCGTTCCATCGGTACTGTCCGGTGAAATGCCGTCTCAAACGCCCCTACCAGCATCGCCTTCGGTACTAACTCCTGGAATTGGCGGATTGCACTAAGATATGGTCCATTGTGAGCCGGCGCAATAACCATATAGTCCTCCATTCCCTGAAGAACCTCCGGCGTCAGCTCATGTACGCCATAGTGGTCCTTAGACAAAACCGTCTTAAATCCCACGCGCTCCAACTCTTCCAGAGAATCAATGACCTTATGCTCTTCATCCAACAGACAGTCAAGAAACTTCTGAATCCCAATTGTATAAGTAGGAATACACTGCTTCTCCAATTCCACCTGATATCCTTCCATGGATTCATAATGGAAAATCGCATTGTCATCACTTCCCACACGCTCAATCTTACCGGTTGCTAATACCTGTTCTTCCGGCATGTTAAATAATTTAAATTTCAAAGACGTACTTCCCGCATTACATACTAATACTTTCATAGAACCCTCCTAAATCTTCTGCTATACATAATATACCATATAAAATGGGTTCCGCATACTATTTTTCCTTTTTTACAAATTACGTTGACTAAAATGAATATTATGTGTATATTATATATAAATAAGCAATTTTCAAACACGCTCTAGTGTGGCTGACACCTAAAATCCGAAAGTAAAGCCGGACTTATGTGCCGGAGTGCCTACCGGCAACAGCAAAACCTGAAAGCAAAGCCGGACCTATGTGCCGGAACGCCTATGGACAACAGAAAAATCAGTCACAAAAGGAGATACTCAATACGACGGTATTGTGAATCTCCTTTTCATTCTATATCATTATATCAATCTATTTTACTTATACAACGCCCTGTGCCAGCATTGCCTCTGCAACCTTCTCGAATCCGGCGATATTAGCGCCCACGACATAATTACCCTTCTGTCCGTATCTCTCTGCCGCATCAGCCATATTATGGCAGATATTTACCATGATATTCTGAAGCTTCGCGTCTACTTCCTCGAAAGTCCAGCTCAGTCTCTCGCTGTTCTGGGATATCTCAAGAGCAGATGTAGCAACGCCGCCTGCGTTCGCAGCTTTTCCCGGAGCAAAGAGTACTCCATTTGCCTGCAGATACTCGGTAGCCTCCAGGGTGGTCGGCATATTCGCGCCTTCTGCGACTAAGATGCATCCGTTTGCCGCAAGCTGTTTTGCATCCTCAAGATGAAGCTCATTTTGTGTTGCACATGGAAGAGCAAGGTCGCATTTTACAGACCAGACGCCCCGTCCCTCATGATACTCTGCATTCGGACGGTAGTTCTTGTATTCGGTCAGTCTTGCGCGTTTTACTTCCTTGATTTCCTTCAAAGCAGCAACATCAATTCCATCCGGATCGTATACCCAGCCCGTAGAATCGCTGCAGGTAACCGGCTTAGCCCCAAGTTCAAATGCCTTCTCAATTGCATAAATCGCAACGTTTCCAGCGCCGGATACAGCTACGGTCTTGCCTGCGATATCCTGCCCGTTAATCTTAAGCAATTCTTTCGTCAAATACAGAAGACCATATCCGGTAGCCTCTGTTCTTGCAAGAGAACCGCCGTATGTAAGTCCCTTTCCAGTCAGCACACCTTCGTATACATTGCGAATCTTCTTGTACTGTCCAAACATATATCCAATCTCTCTTGATCCTGTTCCGATATCGCCTGCCGGAACGTCTGTGTCAGCGCCGATGTGCTTGCAAAGCTCTGTCATAAAGCTCTGGCAGAACGCCATAATCTCTCTGTCGGATTTGCCCTTCGGATCAAAGTCAGAACCGCCTTTGCCGCCTCCAATCGGAAGACCGGTAAGAGAATTCTTGAAAATCTGCTCGAAACCTAAGAACTTAATAATTCCGATATTTACAGAGGGATGCAGTCTGATTCCTCCTTTATATGGTCCAATCGCGCTGTTAAACTGTACACGGAAGCCCTTATTCACCTGAACCTGCCCCTTATCATCCACCCATGGAACCCGGAACAAAACCTGTCTCTCAGGCTCAACAATCCGCTCCAGAAGCGCTTCTTTGCGATACTTCTCTTCATTCGCGTCAACGATAGGCTTTAAGGACTCCAGTACTTCTTTCACCGCCTGGTGAAATTCCGGCTGCGCCGGATTCTTCTCAACAACCTTTGCAATTACCTCATCAACGTATGACATACTAATATCCTCCTAAATTCATAATGCTCTCTCT
>CAOKJI010000436.1 GCA_948468495.1 uncultured Dorea sp.
GTATTTCCAGCTTGCGAAGTGTTTCCGGGATGAGGATTTGCGCGCGGACAGACAGCCGGAATTTACTCAGATTGATATGGAGCTGTCTTTTGTGGATGTGGACGATGTGATTGACGTTAATGAACGGCTCCTCGCGAAATTGTTCCGGGAGGTTCTTGGTGTGGAAGTTGCGCTTCCCATTCCGAGAATGACCTGGCAGGAGGCGATGGAGCGCTATGGTTCCGATAAGCCGGATACCCGGTTTGGCATGGAGCTTACGGATGTGACAGAGACCGTAAGAGACTGTGAATTTGCCGTATTTAAGGGAGCGATTGAAAGCGGCGGTTCTGTCCGGGGCATTAATGCCAAAGGTCAGGGCGGCATGCCCCGCAAGAAGATTGATAAGCTGGTAACCTTTGCAAAGGATTACGGCGCGAAGGGACTTGCTTATATTGCCATTCAGGAGGACGGTACGGTCAAATCCTCCTTTGCGAAGTTTATGACAGAGGATGAGATGAAGGCGTTAATTGACGTTATGGGCGGGAAGAACGGCGACCTGCTTCTCTTTGCGGCAGATAAGAATAAGGTTGTCTGGGCGGTTCTCGGCGCGCTGCGTCTGGAGCTGGCGTCCCAGATGGAACTTCTGGATAAGAATGAATACAAGTTCCTGTGGGTAACAGAATTTCCGCTTCTGGAGTGGAACGATGAGCAGAATCGTTATACGGCCATGCATCATCCATTTACCATGCCGATGGAAGAAGATTTGCAGTATATAGACAGCGCTCCGGGACGGGTGCGGGCGAAGGCCTACGATATTGTGTTAAACGGCAATGAAATCGGCGGCGGCAGCGTGCGTATCTTCAACCCGGAGATTCAGAGTAAGATGTTTGAGGTGCTGGGATTTACGGAAGAACAGGCAAAAGAACAGTTCGGATTCCTGCTGACCGCGTTCAAATACGGTGTGCCGCCTCACGCGGGACTGGCTTACGGGCTGGACCGTCTGGTGATGCTGATGGCGAAAGAAGACAGTATTCGGGATGTGATGGCATTCCCGAAGGTGAAGGATGCTTCGGATTTGATGACGGAGGCTCCAACCGGCGTGGCAGAAGAGCAGCTTGAGGAATTGGGGCTGGCTCTGCGTGGTAAAGATGAAAATTAGACTTTGAACAATGAAAAACGAAGAAAAATGGAAAGAGAACCTATGTCTAAAACAAAAAAATGTTTACAAATAGGTTTTTAAGCTATAATATAAATGAATAAGTAAATTGAGAGGTGCTGTATGCTGATCTATTATCGTTTTAATAATTTTTGTTCATTTAATTGTGAAAATGAATTTTCCATGAGTGCACCGGCTGGAAAGGTGAAAAAGCGTTTTCCGGACAATTATGTTGAAACGGCAGAAGGATTTGATTTGCTGAAGTCTGCGGTAATTGTTGGTGAGAATGCCGGTGGTAAATCCAATTTCATTAATAGCTTAAAATATTTAAAATCTTTGTTTGTAACCAATAGCCAGGTGAAGTCTGTCCGCCCGTATGTGAATGCTGCAAGTTTGAATGATGAAAAGAATCCTGTTCAAAAGTTTGAATTGTGTTTTAGAGCTGATAATGGAAAAGTCTATGTTTATCATCTTCATCTGATTGAGTCTGGAATTGTATATGAAGAATTGCAGACTTTAAAAAAAAGAAATGCGGCAGTATCAAGTCTTTTTAAGGCAGAGAAGCAGAAAGGGGGAGCTTGGCTTGCTAGTGCAAAAGAAGCAAATGGTTTAAGTAAGAGAGTGGATAAATTTCTTGCCGGAGATAGTATCGGTCTTCTGGTATCTAAGTTTGCATTGTTGGGAGATGAAGATGCGTTAGCAGTTGTCGAATGGATGACAGAAAAGTTATATCCGGAGTCTTTGGCTTCTGACATGGCAGATGATGTTATCAGGCAGGATGCAGATATGCATATTTTAGAAGATGAAAAATATTTAGAAATCTTCCGTATGGTTGATTATAGTATTTGCGGTATCGAACTTGATAGGGATAAACCATATAGCAAGACAGTCATTATTCGTAAGGGCGAAAACGGAAATTATTTTAGAAGAGAACTACAGATGGATTCTACTGGTGTTCGTGAGTTCTTCGCATGGGCAGTACACATTTTCCGTGTGATTTATGAAAATAAGGTAGTGTTTGCAGATGAAATGGATCGAGTATTGAATCCTATACTGTCCGATAGAGTGCTCGCTTTTGTAAATGGGACAGAGCATAACGGACAGTTTATCTTCACCACTCATAATGTGCTTCATCTGGATTTGAAGCGGTACATGAAAGAACAGATTTATTTTGTTACCAAGAATAGAGAGCAACTGACTTCGGAAATGTATTCATTGTCGGATTTTCCGGAAGTTCGTTATGAAATTACCAAGATTTACGAGTTCTATATGAAAGGCATTCTGGGAGGTACGGCATTTGAGTAGACCAGAACGTAAATTGCAAAAACGATTTGTTGTTTTCTGTGAAGGTGATACAGAATACAACTATATTGATAAAATGCGGGGTGTAAAGCGGCAGGATGTACAGATTGCGTTAAAACCGATCAACATGCATGGCGGCGGCTACAGCAATTTTTTAAAGAAAATAAAGACGGAATCGCAGACAAACTGTTTGGCTAAATTTATTATTGTAGATGCTGATCGTTTGAGGAAGCATTATGAAGAAAAAGACCGTTTCCTGCAGTTGGCAGAATATTGTAGACTGCAGAATAAGAAAGGAATTATTCCTCATTTTCTGATTGTGAATAATCCGGATTTTGAGTATGTTGCCTGTCTGCATGTGCCTGAGTATAAAGGGCAGGAAGTAACAAAGTTTTTGCAGGCGTTTTTTGGATTCCAGTCTTTGGAACAGTTTAAGAAGAACAAGGACGTGTACGTATGCCTGAATAATGGTGAACGTTCTTATCAGGTTCTGATTCAGAAGATTCAGGGCATAGATAA
>CAOKJI010000437.1 GCA_948468495.1 uncultured Dorea sp.
TGGGGATTAGTAAACAACTCCAATCTCACAGATGAAGAGGTCAGGAAACAATGGAATACTGAAAAACTGGATAAGGCCATCGAGATGTTTCCCAAAAACTGCATCTATATGCGATGGCGGTATGAAGACCCCACTACACCAGCACACCGCCTGCTGTTGGAATGGTATCAGAAGACAGGGCTCCAGGTGATGGCGGCAACCGCCGCAGCCACAGGCAATTCCTGTTTCATGCCCAGAAAGAATTCGAGGGCGCAATACATAAAAGACTTCAGCACCTTAGTGGCGGAAAACCGGCTTTGCGGTATATTGGCCACTGCATGGGACGACGGTTCGCCACACCTGGAAACAATCATGCGGGGCTATATAGCGCAGGGAGAATACGGATGGAACTATCACGGCAGAAATGTGGAAGCGTTCATAACGGCACACGGACAGAGAGAGTTTGCCTTATCGCGCAAGCATATGGAATTCTTAAAAGAGCTGGAACAGTCGGCTTTCTTCTTTGACAAAGCCTTGATTACATCGGGCTCGCGAAATCCGGCCTGGGGGGTAAAAAAGACATTTACCCTGCTGGAACTGCCCGATGCCGGCAAGCCGGGCGAATGGTGCAGGAAATATGCGGAGAAAATCCGTGAAGCGGCGACCGAAAACGAGAGGTATCAAAGCATTGAAGCTGGAATCAAAGAGGCCCTGGCCGCTTCACGAAGAAACAGATATACGCTGGAAGTATATCGGCAGACGAATCATCTCTTCCATTATCCCGCACAAGTCATCCTGGGCCTCGAAGCATACGACAAGGCGGCTACGGACGAAGCGCGCAAACAGGCTCTCGGCGAACTTGAAAGCATATGCCAAGACTTCACCCGGATGCGGTCGGAGCTGGAAAACGTGTACTCACAGACACGATTCATGCAAAATGCCGCCGGATACATAGCCGACCACAACCACCACAACCATCTGGCAGCACTGACGGACAACAGCGATTGGTGGTTTCTCTATGAATTGCCCATGACACAGAAAGTTAAAAAATGGTTGACCTCTTTAAAACCATAGTAAATAAAATCATCAATAATAAAGAAATGCCACTATTTCTTCATATGAGTCATAGTGGTATTCTTATTATATAATTTTGTATCAAGAAAAGAATATCTTTGCTTACAAAATAAAAGTATAATTAATATTTTTCACAAATCATAGAGTCCATTTAGTAGGAATTTTACAGAAATTATATCATTTTTATTCCTCTAATCTACGCTATAAAATGAAAATACAATTAATAAGCTAACAACAATTAATATCTACGTGATGACTATCAATGAAAAATATGAAACAGAAAAAGAACAACTGAAAGCTTTTGAAACATTTTTCATACAATATTATCCACGGATAAAAGGGTTCATAAATAATCTATTGCAAGACGTTAAGGAAGCAGAGGATATTTCACAAGATATATTTTTGTATCTATGGAATAATAAGACAACATTGCAACATTTAGACAATAGAGAGGGATACTTATTTCGTATTGCTAAGAACGCAGTATACCGCCATGTCGAGCGTCTGGTACTATTTGAGAAATATCAACTTAATGTTTCATCTGAGAATACTCGTTCTCAATATTACGAAATAGAAGAAGAAATAAATGCTCAAGAATTAGAAGTGTTGCTATCTATAGCTATAGAGAAAATGCCTCCACAAAGAAAACGAATATTTCAAATGAGCAGAAAAAAAGGAATGAACAATGAAGAAATAGCAAATGAATTACATATCAGTAAACGTACAGTGGAAAACCATTTAACCCAAGCATTAAAAGACATCCGAAAAATAATATCTCTACTAATCTTGATTATCCATTAAGATATATTGAGCCAAGTCGGAATAGAGAATCTAAAGTTTTAAATAGGCATCCAGATAATTCTTCTTAAAAAAGAATCCGGATGCGTTTAACTCATTAGAGTACGGTACTGAATCATTACAGGAATCGAATACTTTTTTCACACTGGATATCTATTCCCAATCTTTCTATCTCCCCCCCTTTCACTTTTTTTCTGTTTCTCTGATAAATAATGGGGTTACGGGGAAAGAGTAATAACTTCACCAGTATGCGGTTAGTTTCAAGAATAGTTTCAATCTTACTTGAAACTAACAACGAAATAGCTTTACTTGTCATGCTCAATTGTGAAAGCAGTAAGCATCAACTTATTATTCATTTCCGTACAGTTACAAACAAATAATCAGAAGTTACTAACACTAATAAGAAGCTGTTGTAGGAATACCCTCCTTTTCCAGTAAAGCGACAATCCGGTCCAACTCTTCATGAGTGGCTTTCTGCAAATCATGGTCGGGCGTTTCACGGTCAATCGTATATATCATCACTTGTCTAGGAGCAATTTCTTTGACTGCTTCTATCCAGGGAAGTACATATTTATCAGATGTATTATCCATATCTTTTCCCTGATGACCACCTTTCAGGAACATTGTCTGTACGATACAGTTTCCCTTGAATTCTTTCATTTTCTCAATAACCTTCTTCACGGAATATTTTCCATTCGGACGGTCTAATTGACGGATATATTCTTCGTCCACCGTATCCAGTTTCAGAATATTATTATCAATCTTATTAAGCGCATTAAAGACTGCGGGACGGTCGATAAACGTAGAATTGCTTAAAACACTTACTTTCGCTTTTGGGAAATACCTGTCGCGAAGCGCAAGTGTATCTTCTATGATTTCCGGGAAATGGGGATGCGCAGTCGGTTCACCGTTTCCGGCAAATGTCAATACATCGGGGGCGGGACCATTGGCCTGCATATCTTTTAGTTTCTCTTCAAGAGCTGTGCGGACTTCTTCACGGGTAGGAAGAAGTTTCTTCGTACGGCGTTCGGCATTGAAACCACACTCACAATAAATGCAGTCGAATGAACAAACCTTACCGTCGTCCGGCAATA
>CAOKJI010000438.1 GCA_948468495.1 uncultured Dorea sp.
GTATTTGAAACAGTTCATTTTGATGATTTTGACGCCATTGTACTTCCAGGAGGAATGCCCGGCACTTTAAAACTTGGCGAGCATGAAGGGGTCAATCATTTGATTCAGCAATTTGCTTCAGAAGGCAAATTAATCTGTGCTATATGCGCAGCACCATCTGTACTTGGCGCCGCCGGGATATTGAAAAACCGCCGCGCTGTCTGTCACCCTGGATTTGAAGACAAACTGACTGGAGCTATTACCTCAGAAGACTCTGTTATTACAGACGGCAATATTATCACCAGCCGCGGCATGGGTACCGCCATTGACTTTGCTCTTGCCATTCTGCGATATTTAAAAGATGATGCTGCTGTTGCCGACTTAAAACAAAAGCTCGTCTATCGTTAGGAAGAGTTTATGGAAATAGAACGAAAATATTTAATCCACAAACTTCCAGAGGACTACGACGCTTATCCACACCATGAGATTGAACAGGGATATTTATGTACCAATCCAGTCGTACGCATACGCAAATCAGATGAGTCATACACCCTGACTTATAAAGGACGCGGATTGATGGTGCGGGAAGAATACAATCTTCCTCTTACAAAAGAAGCCTATCTGCACCTACGGCAAAAAACGGATGGAAATTTAATCCATAAAATACGCTACAATATCCCCTATCTGGACAACTATATCATTGAATTGGATATTTTTTTAGATTCTCTGGCGCCGCTTATCTTAGCGGAAGTAGAATTTCCTACAAAAAAAGAGGCCAAACATTTTATTCCACCTAATTGGTTTGGGGAAGATGTCACCTTTTCTTCCAGGTACCACAACAGCACATTAAGCCAAATAAAGCAGACGGAAGCATAAATCCGTCTGCTTTCTATTATCGTTTAAAACGATTACTTTCATATTTCTGCATTGTCCGGACACTATTTAAAAGCTGCTGATAACGACTGTCCGTATCCCCTTCCGGTATCACAAGATCTAATACTACGGCAAAATCATCAATCAGCCTGTCTGTAATAGAATTTCTCAATGACTTTAAAATCTGATACTTCTCTTCTAACGTATCCGTATCTAAAAATTCCAGTAAAATAGGATTTGCCTGTTCTTCCTCGGAATCTGTCTCTTCCCAAGAGGCGCCTGTATCCCGGTCTCTTTTCTGTGTTTCCGGTATCCGTTCTACATATTCAAAAAGGTAATTCTGTTCTGCTTTTGGAAATTTCTCTTTATCCAATTCCCCCATAAACAACTCGAGCGGCATAACGAAGCACTCAAATTCTCCATAAAGCGCCTGATATACTACCATTTTTTGTCTTGTCTTTGCATCAATTGCAACGCAAAGAATTTGGTAGGGCTTATGTTCGAAATGTATATATTTTTCACCTGGTCTTGGAATATGCCTATCCATGTCATTCACTTCTTTCTAAGCTAATTATAAACAGCTTACAAGTCCTTTATTCCTTATCCTTATCCAAAAAACGCATACGGTCTTTATCTCTTTTATTTGAACTGGTTTGCACTGGAGCTGCCGGCATTGCATACATCTCTTTTAAATTATTCGCCATATTATTTTTGCATTTAGAACAAAACCGTCCTGTACGAATCATGGCGCCGCAACTTTCACATTCAATACCAACGGGCGATTTATCTGAAAACGTCAAACGTTCTTCACGTATCCACTGTTTGAGCTGCTTTACCGAAACGTCATTATCCTCTGAAATCTGCTGTATTGACGCCGAATCATATTCTCTGATATAGTCTCTTACTTGAATAAATTTTTCTTCCAGCTTTTTCTTACAAGCCGGACAAATTGGCATTCCCGACAAATAATTAAATAGCCTGCCACAAGTTTTACAGGTTTTCACATCCATTGTACATTCCTCCTAATTGTCTTACTCTATACAAAATGCAGTATCTATACTACATCTTTAACACAAACAATAAGATATATTTGATTGTACAATATTTCTAACAGATTTAAAAGTCTTTTTCAAATTATTTTAAGAAATGTTTCTATAAATTTGTACTTATGAAACAACGTCTCCTCCAATCCCCACACAACATGTAAAAACCTGCGAAACACCGGATTCCAACAAGGCTTTTGCCGCTGCATCCAATGTACTTCCCGTCGTATAAATATCATCCACAAGCAGCACAATATCTCCGCTTACTTTGTTCTGTTTTGCACAAAAAGCATGTTTCAAATTTTGTTTTCGCTCTGCATTGCTTAATGTTTTCTGTGGTTTTGTATCCCGAATACGAATAAGAGCCTTTTTATCTACCGGAAGATTCAGAATTCTGCCCAATTCTTCTGCCAAAACTGCCGCCTGATTAAATCCACGCTTTCTGTGTCTATTCTTATGAAGCGGAACTGGAACAATAACCTGAATCTTTTTACTTTGTATCCATGCCCCATGCCGTCCGGCAATTTCTCTGGCATATATTCCTGCATACTCTCTTTTATTCTGATACTTAAACCGATAAAGTGATTCTTTTACTTCTTTCCCATATACCCATAACGCTCTTCCCTGTGTAAAATTGTGTGTTTTCTTACCGCAGTCACTACAAAATTCTTTTCTTGCATCTGAAATCGGTTTTCCACATTTCATACAAAATGGTTCCGATATGAAATTCAGTTTCTTTCTGCATTGCGGGCAGATTCCATCTTTGGGAAGCGCCACTTTATCACAAACAGGACAATGAGGCGGATACAGCAAATCTAATATAAAACGATATGCCAAAAGAATCTTCTGATAGACTTTTTCTAAGTTTTTTTTCAAACTTTCACATAGTTCCTTTCTTTATTTCTTCTAAAAGTCCGGAATAGCGTTTTTGCTGTGTCGTGTTTTGTATCATGCTGTAAAATGTATTTTCATCTCCAACAATCGTTACACATTTTCTCGCTCTTGTCACTGCCGTATAAAGCAAATTCCGGTTCATCAGCATTTTAGGGC
>CAOKJI010000439.1 GCA_948468495.1 uncultured Dorea sp.
CAGGAAGGCTAAAATGGCAACGCTGTATGCCGAAGGGGTTACCTTTCCTGCGGGGCCTTCCGTCGTATGCCGCTGCAGTTCCCTGTCGGAAGGAATGACAAGGAGCTGGAATACCAGGATGACAAAGCCGGTCAGGTACAGGAAGTTGGCGTATTTCCATGATATCACGCCCAAATATCCGGCGGCAGTGCCAAGAACAGTACCCCAGAGGGCGGTGGCAACTGCATTCATTCCAAGAATCCGGTTGCTTTCCTTCTCGTCTGGGAAAAGCTCGGGAATCAAGGTCATGGATATGGTAATGACAAAACCGGCGCCTAAGCCTTCCAGCATTCTGCACAGGATAATCAGCGCGAAGGACGGGGCGATGCTAGTGAGACAGCCACCGCATCCGAATAGAAGCGAGCCGGCTAAGAGCAGTTTTTTCTTACCGAACCTTGCCGCAACAGAGCCGGAAATCAGAGCGGCGATTCCGAGAAACAGTGCAGACACCGTTATAATCATGGTAATGACGGAATACTGCAGAGTGGGAAATTCTGCTGCTAAGGAACCCAGATTAGGCTGCAAAATCATCGGGTCAGCCTGACACATAAAAGCGGACAATACCAGCGTAAATTTTAATAAAAAACGATTTGTTTTTTTCATAGATAACTCCTAGAACTCTCCCCATTCGCCATGCCGGTATACGGGACGGGTCTGCAAATCAGCCAGCGTGATAATTCCGGGTCTTGCGCTTATGATATCCGGAATCCGGTTAATAGTGATGGATGCGGTGGTGATTTCGCCTGCAATATCGCCTAACTCTACGGAGAGATTCGGCTCACCTTTTATTGTCCATGTGGTTCCAGGTTTTTCCCCATTTTCCAGAACTTTGATTATCATGCTGGTAGTCAGTGTGATCTGTTCTTCGGTTGTCATGGCAATGTTGAATGACTGGCCCAGCATACGTCCTTTTTCGATTACCATATTCCACTGTGGCATGGGAAGGTCTTCGGGTGCGCAGAGAGGCTCTACGTTGATTCTGGTATCCGTCACATGAAGCCCCAGAATCTCTGCGTTAACATACAGGCTCAGAAGCGGTCCTCCTACGGAGGGGTCCTTTGCTAAGTCGGCAGCAGCCATTTTCCGGCGAAATTCTTCCGGGTCATGATTAATCTGAAATTCCTCGGCAACGCCGGCGCCCATTCCCTCTAAGGGAAGTTTGTTGCTGAAATCAATGGCGTCGATTCTTTTGGCCGTTCCCGCCAGATCCATGCCGATACCGGACCAGAAGATATCGTTGATACCGGAGGCAAAGCAGGATACGCCGTTTGCCCGGAACGCCCGGTCAATTTCCTCTGCCAGAGCAGGGTCTGCCTGTTTCGGCAGGTAAGGCTCGATGCCGGTGGTGAGTACATTGATTTTGTGTTTTGCACATAACAGAAAATCATCTTTTAGCAGCTCCAGCTCAGAAGCGGAGGCGAAGTAAGCCACGTTGGGATGAGTGCGCTCAATAGCGGCTTTGATATCTTTTTCGATGAGGGTACCGCAGGCCGGATAGCCGGAGTGTTCGGCAACGTCCTTACCGATGAGTGCTTCATTGATATCAACGGCGGCAACAATGGAAACTTTGTGCTCCAGAAGGGTCTGAACTCCGATTTTGCCCATTTCACCGATTCCAACACAAATAACTCGTAACTCTTTTCCTGTCATAATTTTTATTCTCCTTTTTTGATATTTTGCATTTATGCAATTGCTCCTTTTTTGGTAAGGGCCATGATGAGATGGAAGACGCCAAGAACAATCAGGCAGATCATCATGAACCGGAAGGCAAATACAGTGCTGTCATTGTTGAAAACTACAGCGACAGCCTGTACCGCGAAGGATGCGGCAAACATTCCCAGATAGTAAATCCCGTTGCACAGCGACATATTCGCGTCCAGAGAGGCATCGTCGGATATGATGGATACCTTGGCTAAGAAGTATGAGAAATAAGAGTTGTATCCCATACCGAACAGGAAGGACGCCGCGCATGCAATGGCAAGAGTAGAAGACTGCAGCAGGATACATGCGCCGATTGCCATGAGGAAATACAGGACGGAAGGCGTATATCCTTTTAATTTGCCGAAAATCTGTGCAAAGACGAAGCCAATCAGCATGGAGCCGATGGTGTCGAAGGTGGTTACTGTTCCGGCGGCAGCGGAATTACCGATGCCAAGTTCCATTACGACTCCGGAGATGCATGCGAAGAAAAATGTGGTAATCAATCCGTAGATGAACGTATCAATCGCATGGAGCACGCCGGGCTTTGATATGTGAGAAGCGGGCATAGCCTCTCCGGCAGACTGGCTGTCATCGTTTGGAATATACTTAAGCTGCAGGAGAAGAATCACAATACCAAAGAGGTAGTAAGCAAATGGAAGCTTCCAGTTTGCCAGCGCAAGATAACCGGAGGTGAATCCAATCAGCATTGCAAAAATAGAAGTGGCAACGCCGTTCATTCCCATTAATTTGTCAACCTGTTTCTGGTCTTCAAAGAGGCTTGGTATCAGCATCATGGAAATGGTAAGAACCAGTCCGGCGCCAAGGCCCTCCACCAGTCTTGTGGCGATAATGTAGTAAATGTTATTGATAAGTACGCCGGCGCAGCCGCCTATGGTAAATAATGCGGAACCGGCAAGCAGCAGTTTCTTCTTTCCGATTTTGGTCAGAGCGCCTGTGGCGATTGAGATAACGGCAAGAGCAAGAGCCGATACCGTCATAATCATACTGCAGGTGGCATAGCCGTATTGTGGAAATATCTCAGTTGCCAAAAGACCGATAATCGGCTGTAATGTCATAGAATCGGCTGAGCACATAAATGCGGAAAGAATCAGCACAAAGCCGGTCATAGTTGGGTTGTTTAATTTTGTAGACATAGATTTCCCTCTTTTCTCTCATATTGTTTATTAAGGAGCGGGAG
>CAOKJI010000440.1 GCA_948468495.1 uncultured Dorea sp.
CCCGGTTCCCACAATCTCCCCCTGCACCACTGCAAAATAAATATCTTCCCTGGCGAGCGCTTCCTTTATTTTCTGTTCATCATGCAAATTCAGAAAAAACTCTACTGCCCCGGAAGGATAGTAATGGGGATAGACAGCCCTGATTATCTTTTCCGCAATCCCCGCCACCTTCGCCGGACATTTTGCCCGCTTTAACAGCATATCAAAATCCTTTTTCAAATCCTTTGCCATACACAGTGATTCCGGCATATCCACATACGGCCCATAATTTGGAATCACTTGAAACCCCAGCTTTTTATATACGGCGCAGGATTCCGCCAACAACTCCCCGGTTTCAAGAAGCATTCTTTTAAATCCCAGCTCCGCAGCCCATTCCATCAACAGAGAAACAAGCCTGCTTCCTATGCCCCTTCCCTGATATTCAGGATGTACAAACACCCGCTTTAATTCGATATTTTCCTTATCATATCTTCTTATAGCCCCGCCGCCAATTACTTTTTTACCTTCATATATAACGATTGCTTCCTTAATTTCATCCAACTGGTTATATTTTTTATACTTCTCTCTTTTTATCTTTCTCCCGACACGTCTGTCCAAATCCAAATCAAGAAGCCTGCAGTTCTCGATAAAATCCTTGTCCCTGCCATCTGTTCTCTGAAAATTCATAAAAAGTCCCCCGTAAATTTAAAGCTAAAACCCGCGCAAACTACTTCTCAACGGCTCTCCATATCGTACATTCCCATTCCTTCCCTACCGGTAACCATAGACAATATACGTTCCGTCTCCTCCTTCATATGGAATCGAATATTTCTTCATCCCCCTGATAAATTCCTCTTCCAAATCATGCCAGACTTCTTCATCGTCAATCAGCCTCCCGCGATATCTTCTCTCGCAGAATTTTGGTTTAACCTTTACCCATTCCAATGATTTAAAGTCATAACCATTAAAACATTCCCTACAATAACAGTCGTCAAATAACTCATCGTTCCTTCCATCCGTATCAAAAAGCGTATGAAAGGCATAAGGGATTCTGAGAGATATCTCTTTTGACATCACCTGAAGAAATTCCATCCATTTTGTAGTATTCATATAACTTGTCAACTGACGTTTTTCGATTATTTGTTTTCCCTTCCAGCGCACATCAAGGATACGTCCCTTAGATACTCCCTCCTCTAAAATCTCCTGCACGGCCCCGTCCTTGAAATCCACCCGCTTCACCAACTGATTCGCCAATTCTGTAAATTCATCTTTATACATGTCACGATTCCCCGCTTTTACAAGTCAGACACAATCCGCTTTTCCTGTTAGAAAAGCATCTGCCAGTACAAGAAAAATTATAACTCAATTCTATAAATATATGCCGTTCCATTTTCAAAAGAAAAACTCCGTTCATACACGCCGCCATTTTTCTGTATAACTTTTATGGAAGCTGTATTTTCTTTTTCGACAGATATATGAAGTTCCTTCATCTCTGCTTCCTTCGCTGTCTGGAGAAGCTGATACAACATTTCCGTTGCATATCCCTTTTTTCTTTCCGATGGACGCACGCTATATCCGCAATTTCCTAAATCTTTCAAAAATTCATTCAGTGTGTGCCTGAAATCAATCATTCCGATTATTTTGCCGTCGCTTTTTCTCTCTGCAAAAAAAGTGTCCGTAACTACCCAGTTTTCATTTACCGTTTCCGGACTGGCGTTCAGCGTTACAGCAGACAACCATTCTTCATAGCTGTCTGTCTTGTCAAAAAGTTCGCTTCCGTAGATAATCTTTTCTCCATGCTCCCAATGTTCCCTGCGGTATTCCAGCGCTTTTTCTTTTAGCTCCAGAGTCGGTCTCACCAAAACAATATCCTTTTTCATACCGAACCCCTCCGGCAATAAAAGCCTTTTTATTTCAGAGATAATTTGAGCGGGAATGTTATCATCCATTTTCATCAGCTTACTGTACATCCGCACTCCCTGGTATGCAAATAGTATTACATGGAAAATAGATTCCGGATTTACGGGGTTAAATTCTTTCGTAGCGATTCCATAGTTGATAAGTTCTACCCATGTGGATTTTGAAATTTCATACTGTTTTTTTACGGAATTATCTTCTTTGGAAATCGCTGGATTACTATAAAATTCATAAATAGCAAGGCTAATGGAATTTTCATAGTCTATCATTTCACTTGCATATTCGGATAGAAGTTCTTCTAATATCGCAGCAGCCGGAATGCGCTGTTCTATTTTAGCAGCGACTTCGCTTTTCTGCTTGTCGGAAAAAGCATTCACGATTTCCAGAAAAATCTGTTCGGTGCTTTCATAATGACGGTACAGTCCTCCGCGGCTAAGTCCCGTTCGTTCGCAAATATCTTTCATGGTTACTTCTTTATATCCTTTTCCCGAGAACAGTTGATATGCTTTTTCCCGAATGTCCTGTTTTGTCTTTTCTCCTTTCAAACTCATATTGTTACCTCTCTTCCTTTTTGCAACACTTGTGTCGTTTTCTATTATGCGTCATTCATGTCGCTTTGTCAAGGGTAACTATAAGTTGAATTCCATATGCTCTGTGATATCCGCCCACGCCTCATCGTCTATCTCTTCGTCTCGAAATAGCTTTCTCTTATCCGCGTCGGTAATTTTCCGAATCACCCTGCATGGATTGCCTGCGGCGATGCACCAGTCCGGAATATCCTTTGTTACCACGCTTCCGGCCCCGATTACCACGTTACTCCCAATTGTCACGCCGGGACAGATAACAGCATTGCCGCCAATCCACACACTATCTCCGATTACCACTTCTTTCCCATATTCATATTCCGAATTACGGGTAACCGGATGAATGGGATGTCCGGCCGTATAAACCGCCACGTTCGGCGCCATCTGGCAGTTATCCCCAATCCGAATCTTCGCCACGTCCAGAAGGGTGCAGTTATAATTCGCGAAGA
>CAOKJI010000441.1 GCA_948468495.1 uncultured Dorea sp.
TTTATTATCATTAATAAACAAATACTCTTTAGTAATACTATAGGCATCTATATCCGTAAACTGAAGACCATATCTATATATATTATTTAATGATGAAAATGTAATTTCCAATTCTATAGGATTATACCAATAGTTATCCATTATAAAGGATAAGACACCTTTATATACCTCCAGTTCTTTACTATCTAAAGTCCCTTCGAGGACCATCCTTTTTAATATATGCATTGCAAGTACAATATTGGTTTTTCCACTTGCATTTGCCCCATAAATCACAGACATTGGAAGTACTTTAAGTTTATTCCCAGATATGGTTTTATTAATGATATAATCGCTATGCGCTTTTTGCATACTAGATAACATTGTAAAAATTGTCTCATTTCTAAAAGATTTGAAATTCTTCACCTTAAAATTCAACAACATTACTTTCGTTCCTCCAATCATTATTTCTTTAAATTATACCATATTTTCTTATTCAATCAACATTTTTTTTGTTGTTGTAAATATATTATATGTCATTTTTCTTTTTCTATACATAACGGTTTTTATGAGACTATCCCTCACACACAATGCTATTCCTTCATTCCCCTTCTAAATTCAAACCATCAAAAATACAAAATCAGTCTTGACAAATGTCTTTCTTCTCTCGTATAATAAAACAAATCAAAACCAATGAACAAGATTAGTAACCTCTATAACGAACTTCCAGAGAGCGCCGGGCAGGTGGAACCGGAGCAGTTACGATAAAGGCGAATGGACTTGCGAGGGCAAACTGAAATCAGCGCACGCTGATCTAGGGGCGACGGTCTCCAGCCGTTACACTGGAACATGTATATCAGTACATGACTAAGGGCGTTCTGATTCCAGAATGAACATAGGTGGCACCGCAGGAAATACAACTCCTGTCCTATCAGTATAGATAGGGCAGGTTTTTTTATCATATAGGAAACTTCGTTCTCTATACGATATCATTATCAAATTCAGCGAAAGGAAGGTATTTACACAATGACAGACAAGAACAAAATCCCTTACAAGATCTATCTGGAAGAACAGGAGATGCCAAAGCAGTGGTATAATGTTCGCGCCGATATGAAGAACAAACCGGCGCCCCTGTTAAATCCAGGCACCTTAGAGCCAATGACTGCCGGGGAACTAAGCGCCGTATTCTGCGAGGAGCTTGTGAAGCAGGAACTTGACGATTCCACAGCGTATTTTGATATCCCGCAGGAGATTCAGGATTTCTACAAAATGTACCGCCCGTCGCCTCTGGTGCGCGCTTACTGCTTAGAGGAAGCCTTAAATACGCCTGCGAAGATTTATTACAAATTCGAGGGAAATAACACCTCCGGAAGCCATAAGTTGAACTCCGCTATTGCTCAGGCTTACTATGCTAAGAATCAGGGCTTAAAAGGCGTTACCACCGAAACCGGAGCCGGACAGTGGGGCACAGCCCTTTCCATGGCATGCGCATATCTTGGTCTGGACTGCCGGGTATATATGGTCAAATGCTCTTACGAGCAGAAGCCGTTCCGCCGGGAAGTCATGCGAACCTACGGGGCAAATGTAACTCCGTCTCCTTCCGAGCTGACCAGTGTGGGACGCAAGATTCTCGCAGAACATCCCGGAACCTCCGGCAGTCTCGGCTGTGCAATCTCCGAAGCGGTAGAAGACGCTACTACCCATGAAGGCTATCGCTATGTACTGGGCTCCGTATTGTCCCAGGTATTGCTCCATCAGTCGGTCATCGGTCTGGAAACCAAGGCTGCTCTTGACAAATACGGCATCACGCCGGATATCATTATCGGCTGCGCCGGAGGAGGCTCGAATTTAGGAGGACTGATTTCTCCATTTATGGGCGAAAAACTGCGCGGCGAAAAGGACTACCAGTTCATCGCTGTAGAACCTGCAAGCTGCCCCAGCCTAACAAGGGGTAAATACGCCTACGACTTCTGCGATACCGGAAAGGTATGCCCGCTGGCTAAGATGTATACTTTAGGAAGCGGATTCATCCCTTCAGCGAACCACGCAGGAGGCTTGCGCTATCATGGTATGAGCTCCACTCTGTCACAGCTCTACGATGACAAACTGATAAGCGCCGTTTCCGTAGAACAGACTTCCGTATTTGAAGCCGCAACCAAATTCGCCCGCATTGAAGGTATTCTTCCCGCACCGGAAAGCAGCCATGCAATTAAAGTTGCCATGGACGAAGCCATGAGATGCAAAGAAACCGGCGAAGCAAAAACAATCGTCTTCGGTCTCACCGGAACCGGATACTTTGATATGGTCGCATACGGAAGATATAACGATGGCGATATGAGCGACTATATACCGACAGACGCAGAGCTTGCAGTCGGATTTGCCGGATTGCCTGATGTACACCTTTAATAACTAGCAAGGAGAATGATTATGAGCAAAATTGATGAAGTAAGAAGCGATATGGTAAAGGCTATGAAAGCCGGAGAAAAGGAGACAAAGGATACCTTATCCCTGCTGCTTGCCGCGCTGAAAAACAAAGCCATTGATAAGCGGAGTGATTTGACCCCAGAGGAAGAGATTCAGGTGGTCTTAAAGGAAATCAAACAGACAAAGGAAACCCTGGAACTGACTCCCGCAGACCGAACCGATATCCAGGAAGAATGCCAGCACCGTCTGGCTGTTCTGGAGCGGTACGCGCCAAAGATGATGGAAGCAGACGAGATTGAAGCAATCATTTCTGCAACTCTTGACGAACTTGGCATTGACGCCCCTACCGGCAAAGACAAAGGCCGAATCATGAAAACACTGATGCCTAAGGTAAAAGGCAAGGCAGACGGCAAACTGGTCAATGAACTTCTTACAAAACATATGAACTAAGACAACAAAATCGAACTGCCCTCTAGAGCGTGTTTGAAAATTGCTTTCTGACAGATGTATTCCACAATTTGTGGG
>CAOKJI010000442.1 GCA_948468495.1 uncultured Dorea sp.
ATATATATTCTTCATACGGAGGCATAGAAGCCTTTGTCACGTATATCTTTGTATTACACATAATAATTTACTTCCGTTTCTATATATTAAATATAATATATATACTTTTTATTCTTCTCTCACATAATTTGTTTTCACATTTACACCAATTTCATTTATTCATGACATGATTTCCCTACATAACTTTCCACGTAATCATAATCTTAGGAGCCACATCCCCCAATTCCGTCCATTCCCCTTTCCCATTCGCCGCACCCATCAACTGGAACGAATACTCCGGGAACTCAATCCCTTCAAGACCTTCTTTCATCTTATATACATATTCTTCATTCTCATATACAAACTCATAAGCCTCTTCCGGAGCAGCTTCAACCGTTGCCTGAATCGTCGCTCCATCCTTGCCCACCGGAACTACGTTCTCCCCATCTGTTATTGCTAGATAGAGGCTTCTGCCAGTATCGTCCTTAAATTCCTTATCATCTGTCAATGTAATCCCTTTAATCGAATCAGCATCCACCTGCACCTCAACCGATACGTCTACCGGAACCGAGCTTTTATTCGTAATCGTTATATGGTCGCTTTTGTTACTGTAGTCCTCTTCCACCGTACCGTCTGTACGTTTAAAAAAGACTGTAGAATCCTTCTCGAACTTTTTCCCCTCATATGCCGCGCCATCTGTTGCATTAATCAATCCCTGCGGATCAAGAATAAAGTCAAAAATCCCTTCTGTCTCCGTAGGCATGACAACCTGATAGACGTCTGTCTTAACGATTCCTTCTAATTCGCCGACTCCGTCGGTATTACCCTCTCCCATATCCTGTGCATGCGCAGTGGCAGAAATACCCATAACCATTACTAATCCCAACATACATGCACGACTCTTTCTATTCTTTCTTTCCTTCGTCATTCTGTCTGCCACCTCCATTTTGAATCTATTACACAATTATACACCAATTCACTTTCCCTGTATAGCCGTTATTATAATGGAAAAATATTTATAACTATACAATTAATTATCGTATCATATGATACATTACTTAAGTTTTATCCTGAAACTTCTCTTTCTTTCAAGCAAAAGGAATATTTACGTAATATAAAAATACTTTTTATTGCACATATACACATCATATGATATACTCAATACAAGAATTCTAAGAGGAAGTCACCTTTTACATTCTAACTGGTTTTTCACCAGATTACTCGCGATTTATTTTAAAATACGCCTGCCTCAGACCTTGTGCTGCACTTATTCGTCCTTAACTGTGATTTTAAGTTTTGGCTCACTGCTCACAGGCAATATTTTTCAGTAGAATTTTGATACTCTCTTTCCCTGATTGGCATTTCGTGGTATGATTATTTTATACTATGATTACATGTAGCAAAAATCTCCTGAACCATATCCCTCAGGCATGTAACAGAAAGGAGATTTTTTTGAACAGTACAAAGACTACAGATAACAATTTTATCATGTTACCCACCAACGACGTTTGCTTTACCGGTCTGATGGAGAACCCCATTGTCAGAAAAGGCTTCTGCGCCGCTATCCTCCGTATTTTACCGGAGCAGATTGAAGAGACCGAGCTTCTTCCCACTCATCTGCATCGCAATTATACGGATGATAAGCTGGGGATTCTGGATGTCCGGGTACGGATGACAGACGGACTTCAGATTAACATGGAGATGCAGATCCGGTTTTTTGAGTTCTGGGATGAACGGATTCTCTTTTATCTCAGTAAGATGTTCTCCGACCAGTTGAAGTCCGGCGAAGAATATGACAATCTAAAAAAGTGCATCCATGTAAGCATTCTTGATTTTATCCGCTTTCCGAATGATAAGAGATGTTACCGCACAATTCATTTCCGAGATGACGATACTGGGGAATTATATAACGACAAGATGGAATTACAGATTCTGGAGCTTCGGAAGCTTCCAGAAGGATTTCAGACCGGAGAAGATATTGTAAACTGGATGCGGTTTTTTAACAGCAAGAATCGAAAGGAGTTTGAATCTATGGCTAAAACAGACATCTATCTGGGCGAAGCCTACAAGGCTTTACAGACATTAAGCGCAGACGATAAAAAACGTATAGAATACGAAGCCAGAGAGAAGGCTCTGAAGGATTATAATTCTCAGATTAAAAGCGCGGAACGACGCGGTGAAAAGCGTGGGGAAAAACGCGGCGAGAAACGAGGACAGGAAATGGGCATCCAACTGGCACGCAGAATCTTTCATCTCCACGCACAAGGTAAGACCTGTGCTGAGATTGCGGCTGAATGCAATATATCTGCTGATGATGTAAATAATATATTATCATAATTTTTAACACATCTATAATCTTAATAGCCCCTCCAAGACAATACCTGTTCATCGTTTTGGAGGAGCTTCATTATAAATTTACAGCAATATTTTTCTCAATCGTCATATTCTCCGTCTAATATCTCAACATCCTGTATCATCACCGGTTTCCCCGCCTCCTGACACAGCTGTACCAGACTGCTATGATCGCCGTAATACCCATCGCATAGTGCAATTGCCCGGTCAAGCTCTGCCGTATCATCATATATTCCCCATCCTTCTGCTCTGTATTGTTCCACAATTTCCTGATACTGCTTCCAAAGCTCCGGTCTCATAGACTCAATCGTAGCCTTGATAAGAGGATGCGGACGCCACAGCAATGCGACGTCTTCCTTATTTTCCTCAAATACATGGAACACATCCTTCATTTTCCGAAGCATCTTGCCCTCTTCCTTCAGAAGTGCAGTTACACTATTGTTATATAAGATAATCTTCTTCCATTCACCGTCTTCCTTTTCAATAATCCTTCTCCAGTCCGCCGGAATTTCCACATTCTCTTTCTGGGTACTGAGCACTTTATCCATCTTGGGTGAACCAAGTCCCAGTATTCTGTCTTCCC
>CAOKJI010000443.1 GCA_948468495.1 uncultured Dorea sp.
CCCGTTCTATTGCGGCGACGGCGGCGAATCAGGGATTCCTGACTCCTGCGACGGCGCTGGATGTGGAGTATACCGGACCGGCATATCATTTTGACAGCAGGATTTATGCAAATCGCGTGTTTGACAGTAAGGGTGTGGCTGATTCTTCTGTGGAAATCAAATTCGGACCGAATATCAAGGACTGGCCGGCAATGTCTGCGCTGCCGGAGAATCTGATTGTGAAGGTAGTATCGGAGATTCACGATCCGGTAACCACAACGGATGAATTGATTCCCTCCGGGGAGACCTCGTCTTACCGCTCGAATCCTCTGGGACTGGCAGAATTTGCATTGTCTAGAAAGGACCCTGCATATGTGGGCCGGGCGAAAGAAGTACAGAAGGCTCAGAAAGCGATTGAGGCCGATACCTGCCCGAGAGGCGTTCTGAAGGAACTGGATGCGGTTATGGATAAGATTCATGCGAATTTTGAGGGCGTGAAGCGGAGTAATCTGGGAATTGGCAGTACGATATTTGCGGTGAAGCCGGGAGACGGTTCGGCAAGAGAACAGGCCGCGTCCTGCCAGAAGGTTCTGGGCGGCTGGGCGAATATCGCTAACGAATACGCTACCAAGAGATATCGCTCGAATCTGATTAACTGGGGCATGCTTCCATTTATTACGAATGAGGACCATGAACATCTAAGCTTTCAGAATGGAGATTATATCTTTGTTCCGGGAATCAGAAAAGCGATTGAAGAAAAGGCTGAGGTAATCAAGGCCTATGTAATTGGGGATGAGATTACAGAGATTCCTCTGACCCTTGGGGATTTGACGGACGTGGAGCGGGAGATTATCCTGAAAGGATGCCTGATTAATTACTACAGGGGTTAATATTTATAAAGTCAATAAGTGCCTTCCTTTATTATACTTATCAATTAGACGGACTTAGGCTGCTAAGGTAAAATGATAAGTACAGACATGCACTTTTGAAATCTTAACGAATCAGCGATGAACTGTTACAGATTTTCAGAGCATGTGAAAAATAAAAGGGAGGCATTTTTATTATGAAAAGAAAAATGTGGCTGCGTATTGCGGCAGTAGTAATGTGTATGGCTCTCCTGCTTGCGGGCTGCGGAAGCTCGGATTCAGGTTCGGGGGATGCAAAAGATTCAGGAAACGCCGGAGATGGGGGAGAAAGCAGCGCGTCAGAACTGCATGTTGCAATTGCGGCAAATCCGCCGTCATTAGACCCTCCGTCAGTAAATTCTAACATTGTTGGAGGAATCGGAGTTCATGTATACGAGTCCTTATTTGCAATGAATCAGGATTATGAGCCTACGCCGGTTCTGGCGGAATCCTATGAAGTCAGCGAGGACGGAATGGAGTATACGATTAAGATTCGCGAGGGTGTGAAGTTTCACAATGGGGAAGAGATGACAGCAGACGACGTTGTCGCTTCCATGAACCGCTGGCTTGAGGTTTCCGCTAAGGCGAATACGCTGATTGGCGGCTCTGTATTTGAAAAAGTAGACGATTATACCGTTTTGCTGAAAGTGAATGAGGCTTCATCCGATATTATTATGATTCTTGCAAGTCCGATTCAGTTTGCGGCAGTTTATCCGGCGGAAATCGCCGAGAAGCTGACTGGAGAGGAGAGCTTAAGCGAGTATATCGGAACAGGTCCGTATAAGGTGGCCGAGTGGAAGCAGGACCAGTATGTGAAGCTTGAGAAGAACGCGGATTATCAGCCGGGAGAAGGAGAGGCAAGCGGACTTGCCGGAGATAAGACCGGGGTCAGCGATGTGATTTATTTTGATGTTGTGGCAGATACGGCTACCCGTATTGCTGGCGTGAAGAACGGCCAGTATGATATAGCTGAAGAGATTCCGCTGGATAATTATGAAGAATTGTCTCAGGAAGCTGGCGTGAAAGTGAGTGCAGAACGCGGCGGTACGCTGAATCTGTTCCTGAATACGACGGAGGGCATTATGGCGGATAAGAACATGAGACAGGCAGTTTTGGCAGCATTGAACTGCGATGATATTCTTATGGCAAGCTACGGTAATGAAGAATTGTATGAGACGAATGCGGGATGGTGCGTTCCAACAGACGCGCAGTGGGGAACCGACGCGGGTTCTGAATACTATAATCAGCAGGATGCAGAGAAAGCTAAGAAATTAATGAAAGAAGCCGGGTATAACAATGAGCCGCTGGTTCTGGTTACCACAGAGGATTATGCGGAGATGTATAACGCCACGCTGGTAGTGCAGGAACAGCTGAAACAGGCAGGCTTCAATGCAGAAGTTGAGACTTATGATTTCAGTACCTTTATGGAACATCGTGCAGACCCGAAGCAGTTCAGTATGTATATTACCAGTAACAGCTATAATATGCTGCCGATTCAGTTGTCTGTGCTGGACAGCGGATGGGCTGGCCTTGATGCGCCGGAGGTTGCGGAAGGGATTCAGGCAATCCGTCAGGCTGAATCTGACGAAGAAGCAGCGGCGGCATGGGAAGAGCTTCAGACATTCTTATATGAATATGGCGCGGCTACTGTTCTTGGACACTATACTGGCGTAACTGCGATGAACGAAGGCGTAGAGGGAACGAATTATCTGAGATTCAATATCTACTGGGGAGCCAGTGTTTCAAAATAATGATTGGAATCAGGGGCGGATGGGAGTCCGCCCTTTATGCTTATGAGGTAAGCCTCCATTTCGGGGGACGCTGCCTGCCATGTCCTTTCTTACACAAAGCTGGGCAACGCGGCAGCAAACTAACTGCTAACTTCGGCTAGAATGTGCAGGAACGCTTGCACATCCAAGTCTCGGTTGCCATGCATCCAGAGGAAGCTGCCAGTGGCAGGTTCCGTAGGTAAGTAGTGGATTTTGCTTCCGCTAAAAGCGCCCTTTCATGCTTTGTGTAAGAAAGGA
>CAOKJI010000444.1 GCA_948468495.1 uncultured Dorea sp.
CCTCCGGATATTCTAACGTAATTCTCCCGATTCTTCCGTTTCTGAAATCATCCAGCAAAAGCCTTGCCGCCCGGGATATATCCGGCATCTCGCCTTTCTGGAAACAGCGCCTGGCAATGCAGATTTCTGTAAGCAGTTCACGGGCTTTAGCAATGTCAGCCGCTTCCGCGCCGCCCTTTTCCGCATCACTTTCACCGGCGGCATACTCTCCGGCCTCCTCCACACCGTAACGCTCTTTCAGCAATTGCGGATACTCCCTCTGCAGATAAGCGATTACCGCAATTGCAAGCTCCTGCGGCTCTAATATCTCGTCGCTGATGGAGCCAATCATGGCAAGCCTTTCCCCGGTTTTCCGGTCTTCAAACTTCGGCCACAAAATCCCCGGCGTATCTAAAAGCTCCAGATTCTTATTCATCCGTATCCACTGTTTTCCCCTGGTAACCCCCGGCTTATTCCCTGTTTTTGTGCAGGCCTTCCCGGCAAAGGAGTTGATAAAGGTGGATTTTCCCACGTTGGGAATCCCCGCAACCATTGCCCGGACCGGCCGGTTGACAATCCCTCTTTTTCTGTCCCTCTCCATCTTCTCCTGACACGCCTTCTGTACAAGAGGCATGATATTTTTGATTCCGGCGCCGCTTCTTGCATTAATCTCCAGGGCGTAAAATCCTTTTTTCTCAAAATAATCTATCCACTGGCTATTATATCTTTTATCCGCCAAATCCGCTTTATTCAAAAGGACAATCCTTGATTTTCCCCGCACGATTTCATCAATATCAGGATTCCGGCTGCTCATCGGCACTCTGGCATCCACCAGCTCAATCACCAAATCTATCAGCCTGCTGTCTTCCTGCATCATCCGTCTGGCTTTTGTCATATGACCGGGATACCATTGATAGTTCATTACCTTGCTCCTTATTTTACAAATCCCATGTTGCTGTCTCTTCCCTTAATATAAAACCACGCTTCGCCGGCGATTGTGTCCTTCCTGACAGGGCCGATATTGCCTGAACGGCTGTCCTCGCTGACATTCCGATTGTCCCCTAACACAAAATACTCATCGCCCTCGAGCTGGATTTCCGTCTCCGCAATGCCCGCATCGGCAATTTTGTCATAAGATTCGTCCTCCGCATAGAGCTGACCGTCAATATAGACATATCCGCCGATAATCTGTATTTTCTCTCCGGGCAGACCGATTACACGCTTTAAATAATAGTGGGAGTTCGAATTTCCGTTTGGCAGGAACGCAATGACATCTCCCCGCCTGGGGGACGCCAGCTTGTAGGCAAATTTATTAATCAAAACCTCCTGTCCGTTAAAAAGAGCCGGTTCCATGGACACGCCAATCACGCTGACCCTCATACCTGCCGCAAAGACAAGCACAAAGGCAATCAAAACAGCGACAAAACAGCAAAACACCGTACTGAATATTTCCCGCACCATCTCTTTGCTGATTCGCTTCTTCTTTTCATAAAAAGTAAGTCCTTTGTGTCTTGCCATATACCCTTCCTCATACGCGGGCTTCGCGTAAATATATAAAAGGACAATTGAATCACCAACTGTCCTTTTAGCCGCATAACGTGCGTTTTTATTACTTAACAAGCTCTTTTACTTTGGCTTTCTTTCCTACACGGCTCCTTAAGTAGTTCAATTTTGCTCTTCTTACCTTACCTCTGCGAACCACTTCAATGTTCTCGATGCCGGGTGAATATACCGGCCATGTTCTCTCAACGCCCACGCTGTTGGAAATCTTTCTTACAGTGAAAGTCTCCCTTGCGCCGGTTCCCTGTCTCTTTAATACAACGCCTTCAAAAACCTGAATTCTTTCACGGTTTCCTTCTTTGATTTTTGCATATACCTTAACGGTATCGCCTACGTGGAACTCATTCACTTCCTTCAGCTGTTCAGCTTCAATGCTTCTGATAATTTCGCTCATTTCAAACCTCCATATATTGTAAACTCATCAGATGTTCTTAATACACATGTAACAGAGGACCATCACAATTACGCAACAATAGAAATTTACCACATTATCGGACAAATTGCAAGCAAAATTTTAGGGGACGCCCAAAGCCTTCTTTTGCTTAAGCGCTTTTCTGCGCGCCCTCTCTTCCTTCTTTGCCTTCTTTATAAAATACTCCTGATTTTCAGCCGTCCATTTTTCATAGAGCTCTGGCCGCAGCTGTCTCGTCCGCACTAAAGACTGCTCCAGCCGCCATTCCTCTACCTTCTCGTGGTTGCCGGATAAAAGTATCTCGGGAACCCTTTTTCCCCGCCATACCTCCGGTCTTGAATACTGGGGATATTCCAGAAGATAGTTTCCAAAGCTCTCAATTTCGGCGGACTCGCTGTTTTTTAAAACCCCGGGAACCATCCGTGAAATGGCGTCAATCATGACCATTGCCGGCAGCTCACCGCCGGTAAGCACATAATCTCCTATTGAAACATAATCCGTAACGATTTCCTCAAGAACGCGCTCATCGATTCCCTCATAATGGCCGCAGAGAAATATCAAATCCCTCTCCTCTGCAAATTCTTTTGCCATATCCTGACGAAAGCATCTTCCCTGAGGCGTCACATAGATTACCCTTGCCTTTTCTCCGGCCCCGCCGCTTTCGTTTATTCTGTCCACAGTTGCCCTGAAAGCGTCGTAAACCGGCTGGGCCTGCATCAACATGCCGGCGCCGCCGCCGTAAGGATAATCGTCCACTTTTTTGTGTTTGCTTAAGGTATAATCCCTGATATTTATCGTTTCCAGGGAAATTATCCCTTTTTCAAAAGCACGTCCCGTCACACTGGCGGACAGTCCCTGGCTGACCATTTCAGGAAACAGTGTAAGCACGTGAAATCTCACATGGGAATCCGCACAGGAACTCATTCTGCCACCTCATTATCCAGCA
>CAOKJI010000445.1 GCA_948468495.1 uncultured Dorea sp.
AGAGATTTCTGCTGTAAAAGTATTAAAAGGCAGAATTGAGGACAAGTTTTCTACACTGGTGAATCATGAGATGAAAATCCCCTTCCGCGCGTCGCAAGTGAATCATATTACAGATGACATGGTGAAAGACGCGCCCGTTTTTGAACGGGCTCTGGCGGATTTTGATGCATTTGCCGGAGACATGGTTCTGGCGGGGCATAACATACATACGTTTGATATGAAATTTATCCAGCGGGACGCAAAAGCATATTGGGGGAAGGTATTTACCAATGATTATATTGACACATTAGTGTTGGCGAGAAGGCGCCTGCCGCAGCTTTCCAATTATAAGCTTACGGACTTGGCCGGATATTACCGCATTCCGGCGGCGGGAGCGCATCGGGCTCTTGCGGATTGTATGATGAATCAGCAGGTATTCGAGAGGCTGGGGAAAGAGTCTGATTTTCTGTCTGCAGAGATAAAGGGAAAGAAGTGTCCCAGGTGCGGTCAGCTTATGAAAAAGCGGAAAGGCAGATTCGGTGAATTCTGGGGCTGCAGCGGTTATCCGAACTGCAGATATACAGAAAATCTATAACCATATTGGACGTCAGCAGTTCAAAAAGCGCAATTTATAGAGTGTCAAAGACTTTTGACATCGCAAAATACGGGAAAGTCAAAGACATTTGATTGACGGAATCTATGGATTTGATTAGGATAGGGTGCAAAGGAGACGGGATAAAATGGAGTTAGGTAAACAGATTAAGAAATATCGGGGCGAGCTTGGCTTCTCGCAGGAAGTGCTGGCAGAAAAGATTTATGTTTCCAGACAGACGGTATCGAACTGGGAGAATAATAAAAATTATCCGGATATTAACAGTCTGCTTCGCCTAAGCGAAGTTTTTGGGGTCTCCATAGATATTCTAATTAAAGGAGATGTGGAGAAAATGAAAGAAGAAATCAGACAGCAGGACAGGCAGCAGTTTGAAATGGACAGCTATATTTTTTCGGCGTTAATGCTGGCTACGCTTTTGACGCCGGTTCCGCTGCTGCATTTTCTGGACAATTTAGGAATTGCCCTATGGGTAGCGCTAGTGTGCGTTACGGGCTACTTTGCGTCCAGGGTCGAAAAGATGAAGAAGGCGTTCGATATGCAGACCTACAAGGAAATTGTGGCTTTCATGGGCGGAGAAGGACTGGATGAAATCGCAAAAGCGAAAGAGGAAGGAAAGCGCCCCTATCAGAAAATTCTGATGACAGCGGCCGCAGCTTGTATTGCTTTAGCTGTTTCAGTTCTAATGCTGTGGATTTTCAAAGAATAGTTTTTGCGAGCCGGAATTTTTAGATAGAAAGAGGATTTGAACCATGACAGAAAAACAATTGACAGATAATTACACGAAAAAGGAAGAAACGAAACAAAGAAGTTTAAGAATATTCCAGATGATAACACTGATAGCCCTGGCTCTTTTCTGGGTTGGATACTTTTATGCATTATATAGAGGGAACGACAGGAATATGTCCAGTTATTCCATTCTGATACTGGCTTTTACTTTGTTAAATTCTGATGTTCTGCTTGCAGGTAAAAAGACAGAACATAGGACTTTGAATGTTTTGGGGGGATTAAATGCTTTGTTAGTCTTTATTTGCGCGGTAATTACGATTATTCAGGTCATATGGAAGTAAAATGACCGGTTAGTACCTGTCATATGGCGTATGGACGTGTGATTGCATGTACCGACGCGGAGATTCCGGTTATTACGGTAACAAGAGCCTCAAATGCTGGTCAGGTAGCGTAGCATCCGGATTAGGAAATTTCTTAAATAAAAGTTTTATAATCCATTGTTATTTCGCTGTAATTTGAGTATAATAATAGTGAGTTAAATACTCGCCGGTCATGACGGCAAGAATATCATGAACGTGTATGTTTAGCTTCCGCAAGCGACGGGGTGCTGTAAAGCGTAGAATATCGCTTACTTGTAGAAGGGCTTGCTGTGAGGCGGGCCTTTCCTTTTGCGGAGGATATGATAGGTATGAGGCTGGTTTCTATTGATACAACGCTGTTTGATAAATATAAAAGTGATCCGGAGATTCTTACAAAATCTAAACGGCCATATGTACTGGTGATTCGTTTGAAGTACAAAGAGAAGAATTATGATTTTGCTGTTCCGATTCGATCTAATATTCCGGCGGCTGTTCCTAAAAGTCAGTATTTTTCTCTGCCTCCCAGACCGACTACACGTTCAAAAAACAGGCATGGATTGCACTACATAAAAATGTTTCCTGTCACGAAACATTACCTTAGACGATACCGCACTGAGGGGAATCAGTTTGCTATATTGATACAAAATATTATCGACAAGAACACAAAAACGATTGTAGATGAGTGTCAGGCATATCTTGATGCATACGCCAAAGGACAGCGCCCGCAATTTGCAACAAATATAGATTATCTGATTTCGCAGCTTTTTTCTGACAATTAAAAATTTAAATTTTAAGAGGTTTAAGAGGTTTGTTCCGGGATTTTTTCGTGAAATTGGGTTGACAAACCTCTTTTACATGGTATAATTATTTAGGTGTGAGTAGGGGTGATTTTATGTTATTGAACCTATCAGACGTTCTGGGCGAGCAGCATCAGACAATCGAGAAAGAGATTCCGGTGGAGATGGATTCTTTTCTATATGAAGGAACTTCTTATCCGGTCTTGTCGAAGGAACCGCTTTCACTGAAGATCGAGCATATAAAGGGCAGCGAATTACTGATTACCGGAAAGTGCAGGCTCACAGTGGAGATTCCCTGTGACAGATGTTTAGAACCGGTAGAGACGGATTTGGCGCTTGATTTTAGCAAGAATGTGGATCTGGATGTGTCGGATGGCGAGCAGCCGGAAGAATTTGACGAAACCAATTATATTGACGGGTAT
>CAOKJI010000446.1 GCA_948468495.1 uncultured Dorea sp.
TTGCCGTAACTGCTGCTCTCACGCAGCGGAGAATGATGCACTGCAAGAACCATCAAATATTTTTCTGCATCCTCCGGAGGATTTTTATCATGCAGGGAACGAGGTTTCCTTTATGATAAAAAAAGAGACGCTCATAGGGCATCTCTTAAAATCATACGCGAACATCGCTGCTTCACTTTCTCCCTACGTTGGCATTATCCAAATCAGGTTACGGGTCGAAGCAAATCAGCTTCCTCTCAGCCGGCTTTCCTGCCAGCTCCCCGGTAACAATATAACATGAAACAAATACATTATAGACTTTTTTCCTTCTATTTACAAGATTAAGATTTCTTAAAATTACACAATCCCTCATTCGCTAATATGTAATTCATTCCTTTTTCTTGTACTGCAGGCTTTTTTCAGAGTCTTAGCTCCCATAGCCAGAACCAGTTTATTCACCTTTCTCGCCTGATTCGGGCAAATGCCGACGCACCGCATACAGGAAATACAGATTTCCTTGTCCGTTTTATTCGGCTCATTTTCAGGAATCGCTCCTACAGGACAGGAAGCAGCGCAAGCGCCGCATCTGCTGCAGGACTTCCCGGCTTCCGGTTTCATCGGAACGCCGCCAAAGCTCCTGTAAGGTTTATTTCCCGGCACATCCTTCCTGTCTAATCTGCCTGCCTCCAGCCTCTCACGAACAATCCTTCCATATTCCTCCAGTTCCTTTTCGTCTGCCTGATCCGGTCTTCCCGAAGCAAACTGCCGCATAATCGAATGCTCTGCAACAGCCGCCACTCCAGCCACAGGCACAAAGCCTGCCTCCGCAAGCGTATCATACAGCTCCAGCATGGTGTCTTCGTATGCCCGGTTGCCATATACTACCATAAGAATCGCTCTGGCGCCGTTTCCCTTCATCGCCGCTAATCTCCTGACCGCTGCCTCCGGTACTCTCCCTCCATAGGAAGGCACTGCAGCCAGGCAAATATCGTCCGCGGAAAACACTGTCTCAGAAAAATCCTTCTTCCGCTCGGTCAGATCAATCACATTCTGTTCTTCTTTCCAGTTTTTCAGAAACAAATCCGCCGCCCGTCTTGTTCCTCCGGTGGGACTGAATACAATACAATTTAGTTTCATGCTTCAACACCTCTTTCTACGAAGTGGGGCGACAGATTGCAGGAATGAATTGGGGGACACGCTCTAGCTTAGACAGTATTCCTTTAACCTTTCTGCTCCCATCACCTGTTCGGCTCTCCGGTAAGAGAGTTCGTTATAGATAAAAAAGTCCTCCGTCACCTGAACAACCGGCCAGATTACACGCTCTCTTTTCTCCTTCCCCTTAAGGAAAAATCTCTGATTCTTTTCATACTTGTATACAATATCAGGAAAATACTTCTTCCAGTGAGGGATAAGCGGTTTTTTCCGCATTTCGTCAAAAGCAGGCACCTGCATTGCTTCTGCCAGATGTCCCTGCAATGTATTCCAGGCCAAATCATCCCACATCTCTTCCCCTGCCGCATTGCACAGTATCGCCATAATTTCCTTTGAGCACTGCAGAAACCAGGTCAGATTATTTCTGGCAATATGAAGAGACATCTCTTTATCATCCTCATTCTTCCGGCAAACCACATCTATTTCATATACCGATATATCCGGCACAATCCCGGCATTTCCATGACCGATCGGAGGAAGCTCCTGAAAGAATATCCTCTCTTCCGGCAAAAGCTCTTCTTCCCCCGTCTTCTGGTTAAATGCTTTCTGAATCACCGCCTGGTTCTCCCAGCCCTCTAATCCGGAATACCCGCAATGAGCATAGGTATCTGCATAAGTATGAAGCGCCATTCCAAGCTGTATCAGGCTCCTGTTACACCTGTTCTTCCTGACCGCTTCCGCCGCGCCGGCAGCAATATCCCGAATCAGAACCGCCGACTCGTCACAGGCAGGAACGCACCGATAATCCTTTCTGGAGAAATCCGGCTTCCTCTCAAGCTCTTCAAAAGGCCGGGCCGGGATAAAATGAAAGGGCGCCAGAGACGTATGCCTGTATTCTTTGCCAAGGGACGCCGTCATATTGATTCCCGTCGGATGCGGCATCAGAAACCATAAATCATCCGCCGCTCTTTTCGCATAGCGGCGCTCAAAAAAGAACTGCGGAGGCTTCCGCTCCACGCAGACCGGTTCACGCAGATTATAATTATCCACCTGCTGGGAATAATAGGCAATGGTCTGCGCATCCTTTTCAGGAAAACCGGCATGACACGCAAGCGTCTTTACAACAAAATAATGATAATTAATATCCATCTTCCTGTCCCTACCGGATAAAATTGGTCCGCTGAACCGGTTCTTTTTCCGGAAGTCCAAAAGCCTCTTTCCCAAGCGCGATACTTTTCATAAGAAACGCCATATTTTTCGCTAATGTACGCATACTTTGCAGTCCTTCCAAATCCTGCTCCGCCTCTCCATGCAGTCTTCCATGAATGCTGTTCCAGTACTGTCCCGACGCCACCGGCATACCCGAAATCGTAAAGAACTTATTCAACTCGTCAAAGGTGGAGGATAAACCGCCCCTCCGCGCGGCAACCACGCTGGCGCCTACCTTCATCGTTTTGTCAAAATGAGTGCTGTAAAAGAGCCTGGTCAGAAATGCAACCAGCGTTGCATTTGCCGATGCATAATAAACCGGACTTCCAACTACCAGACCGTCGCAGGCCTCAAAGGAAGCGGCAGCTTCATTTACCATATCATCAAATACGCATCTGCCCTTCTCCATACAACTGCCGCAGCCAATGCATCCTCTGACTGCCTTATTTCCAACATGCAGAATCTGAACCTCAATTCCTTCCTGCTCAAAAACCTTCTCCATCTCATGCAGCGCAATATAGGTATTCCCCTTTGACTGAGGACTGCCG
>CAOKJI010000447.1 GCA_948468495.1 uncultured Dorea sp.
ATGGGCTTCCCGGATTACATGGTAGCGGAATACCTGAGGCGTCTGCACGCTCCATACCCGGCTTCTCTTTGGCGTTTTTGTAACAAACTGTTCCCTGTCCAGAATTTTTATCGTGTCCTTGGCAGGCATCCCCACCGCGCAGGCTCCGGTCTGCTTCACCGCATCCAGCGCGCGTTTTAACATCTCCCTGTCTATAAAAGGCCTGGTTCCATCGTGAATATATACATAATCTGTATTTCTGCACGCCAATAAGCCGGCGTATACGGAATCATACCTCTCCTTACCGCCGACTACTACTTTTCTCACCTTACGGAACCCGTACTTTTCAACAATATTCTTCTGACAGTAGTCTACGCAGTCGCTGCTTGTCACAAGAATAATATCCTGAATGAAGGGCGCCCTCTCAAAACAATCTAACGAGTAATAAACGATCGGCTTTCCCGCAATATTTAAAAACTGCTTCTTAATCTTGCTTTTCATCCTGCGCCCCTGGCCTGCGGCCAGCACAATCGCCGTACATCTTTCTTTCATCTATCTTTCTCCTAATCTTAGATTGGGCACCGCGTTCAAGTCCCATCCATGCCTGGTTCCGTTCAAATATTCATAATAGGCTGCCGCTCCTATCATCGCCGCGTTATCGGTACAATATACCGGCGACGGATAATAAAAATCTATCCCCTCTCTCTCACACGCCTCCTTCATCGCTCTGCGCAGCGCGCTGTTCGACGCCACCCCGCCTGCAATCGCAAATTTCTTCACTCCAAACTCCTGTACTGCCCGCATGGCATTCTCCACCAGCACATCGGTAACCGCTTTCTGAAAGGAAGCCGCAACGTCCGCCTGATTCCATTCTTCTCCTTTCATCCGGCAGCCGTTTATGTAATTGAGCACTGCCGATTTGACGCCGCTGAAGCTGAAATCATAAGGCGCGTCTCCCACATGCGCCCTCGGAAAAACAACCGCCTCGGGATTCCCTTCCCTGGATACCTGATCAATCTTCGGACCGCCCGGATATCCCAGACCAATTGCCCTCGCCACCTTGTCAAATGCCTCTCCCGCCGCATCATCCCTAGTTCGGCCGATAATCTCGAACTGCCCGTAATCCTTCACCCGTACCAGATGCGTGTGTCCTCCGGAAACAACCAGACAGAAAAACGGCGGTTCCAAATCCTTATGCTCAATGTAATTCGCCGCTATATGTCCTTCAATATGATGAACGCCGATTAAAGGCTTCCCCACCGCATAAGCAATCGCCTTTGCTTCGGCCACTCCCACAAGCAGCGCTCCCACAAGTCCCGGTCCGTAAGTCACACCCACAGCGTCTATTTCGCCAAGCGTAACTCCCGCCTCTGACAGAGCGGCTTCAATGACCTGATTGATTTTCTCGATATGCTTTCTAGAAGCAATCTCCGGAACCACGCCGCCGTAAAGGGTATGCAGCGCAATCTGAGAGGATATGATATTCGACAATACCTCTCTGCCGTTCCTAACTACCGAGGCCGCCGTCTCGTCACAGGAACTCTCAATAGCCAGAATCAGAATATCTTTCTTTTCATCCATATGTTAAGCCTCCTCAAACACAAGCTCGGCAGTCTGCCCGTCCTTCGCTGCAACCGCATTTTTAAAAATTGCCCTTACGTCCTTCATAAATTCTTCCGGGTAATTCAAAGAAGGACTGTAATGAGTCAGCCACATCTCTTTTACTTCCGCCGTTCTCGCAAGCTCAGCAGCCTCGTAGAACGTCATGTGCTTATATTCCTTCGCCTTCTTCTGCTTATCTTTCTCGCCGTACATACCTTCACAGATAAACAAATCAGAACCCTTTGCATTTACCCGGATAGAATCTGTAGGTCTTGTATCGGTAGAATACGTAATCTTCAAGCCTTTTCTCGCAGGGCCAAGCACCATATCCGGCGTAAATACACACCCGCCTTCCACAACGGTCTCTCCCTTCTGCAGAATTCCCCAGAAACGTTTCGGAATCTTTGCCTCCTCCGCCCGGGCCACATCGAATCTCCCCGCCCGGTCAACCTCCAGCGTATATCCATAGCAAGGGACATTATGATTGACCCGGAATGCTTTCAACCGGTATCCGTTCATCTCAAAGGTCTGTTCACGCTCTGTGATTTCTCGATATACAATCTGAAATGGCAGCTCCGGCGCAATGACGCGCAGGGCGCCTACTACTCTCTCAAGGCCTTTGGGCCCAATCAGGGTAAGGGGTTCGGTCCGGTCTGCATTACCCATGGTAAGAAGCATTCCTGGCAGCCCGCTGATATGGTCTCCATGATAATGGGTAAAGCAAATCACATCAATAGGCTTAAAACTCCAACCCTTCTCCTTTATCGCAATCTGGGTTCCCTCGCCGCAGTCAATCAGAAGACTGCTGCCGTTATACCGCACCATCAGCGACGTAAGCCACCGATAGGGAAGCGGCATCATGCCGCCGGTCCCCAGCAAACATACATCTAACATTCCATCCTCTACTTTCCAATGGGAAACAGAAATGTTGCAACAAATTCATCATAACATTTTTCACAAAGGTCAAAGCTGTCTACCTGATTGTCTTTTTCTGAAAAATATCCCCACCGTTTGTCAACCGATAATACATCTTCCTGCAAACGGCCGTTTGCTGCCTGAATCTCTCTTCCGCATTTATTGCAAATAATTTTACTGATTTCTTTCGTTTCTTTTATTGTATACTGGCGCATATCATTCCTCCTGAAGTGAAATATGATTTTTGCAACAAATGCATTCCATATACCATGCATCCGTCGCTTTACGCCTACATTATAACGGCCGGATTCCTTTGTTTCTAGTGGGAAGTGCTTCCTGTCCTGCTAATTATTTTCCAAGCTCACAGCTCATTAGGATTCC
>CAOKJI010000448.1 GCA_948468495.1 uncultured Dorea sp.
TTTGATTCCGGCTGAAAAGCGCGCAGTGCGGAGAGGTCCCCTGATATGCATAGCATAAAAGGGCGCTTTTAGCGGCGGTGAAATCCACTGCTTATGTAGACTTGGATGAGCAGGCGTTCCTGCGCATTCTAGCCGGAGTTAGCAGTTAGTTCACCAGAGCGTTGCCCAGCTATGCATATCAGGGGACCTCTCCGCACTGCGCGCTTTTCAGCCGGAATCAAAGATACCTCACCTTAAAAATTAAAGAGGAAAAGCAAATGAGACTAATTTCAAGAAAAACCTTATTGTTATTCTTTCTACCCGGCGCAATATTTATGGGCGCCTTTCTCATCTACCCCATCATCACCATGGTAATTGACAGTTTTTATGACATTGGGATAACAGGAGAGAAAACATTTATCGGTCTGGAGAATTATATCCGGGCATTTACAGCGGGAGGCTTTTTAAAGCAGTTAAAAAATACAGTGGTGTATATTCTTCTCGCTGTTGGTATGGAGACAATGATAGGACTGTTATTCGCTTTGTTTTTTGAGCTGAATTACAGAGGGAGCAAGGTGATTCGTTCTCTGATGATGGCTCCGCTGATGATTGCGCCCTTAGTCGCCGGTCTTACCTGGAAGTTAATGATGAGCTCCAGCTTTGGCATTGTTAATGAACTGCTTACAAGAGTGGGAATCCTGGCAAACAGCAGCGATATCCTGTGGCTTGCAGATACAAAATGGTCGCTGATTGCATGCTGTATTGCCGACATCTGGCTAACAACGCCGTTTATGATGCTGATGACTCTCGCAGGTCTTCAGGGGTTAGATTCCAGTATGCTGGAGGCGGCGAAGATAGACGGAGCCAGTATGTTCCAGCAGATTATGCTGATTAAGCTTCCTAATATTAAACCAGTGCTTTTGACAGCCCTTTCCGTTAGAATTATCGATGCGGCCCGGACCTTTGATATCATTTGGGCTATGACGGAGGGAGGTCCAAACAGCTCCTCGGAAACCATTAGCATTATCATTTACAAGACGCTGGCAAGATACAATCAGGTTGGTTATGCAAGTGCGATGGCAGTTATCTTCATTGCGGCGCTGGTTGTCTTTACGCTGGTATTTATGCAGAGTTTGTGGAATCCAAAGAAAAAGATGAATTAGCCAGATTAGGAGGATGAAGATGAAGAAAAAAATGAGCATTGGAAAGAATATCGGAATCGCCTTGTCAGTAATTCTTACGGTATTCTGGCTGTTTCCATACATCTATGTTGTGTGCTGCTCCTTTAAGAAGGGGTCTGAGGTAATCGCTGTGCCTCCCAAGTTTTTCCCGAAGGTTTTTTCGATAGAAAATTTCCAGGGATTATTCGCGAGGATGGATGCGGCGCAGTATTTTGTTAACAGCTTATCGGCGGCAGTTATCAGTACAGTGATTGCTCTGATTTTGGGCTCTCTTGCAGCCTATGCGATTCAGAGGTCGGGAGCGAAATTATCAGTGTTTCTTGTGGTTTTAGTACTGTGTTTGAAAATGATACCCACTTCCAGTATTGTGGTTCCTATTTATGAATTAATCTGTAATCTGGGACTGTATGATACGAAAATCGCATTAATCATTGTATATGCAGCGATTAATATGCCATTTGTGATGTGGACGATGCTGAGTTTCTATGAAGGAATCCCTACGACTCTGGACGAAGCGGCATATGTGGACGGTGCAAGCAGTTTTCAGACGTTTCGGAAGGTTATTCTGCCGATTTGTACTCCGGGACTTGCGACGGCATTCATATTTACGCTGTTTCTTGCGTGGAATGATTTCCTGGTTGCGCTGCTACTTACCAGTACAAAGGCAAAGACGTTCACTGTGGGGCTGGCAGGATTCTTATCTGCGTACAACCTGGATTTAGGTCCTATGTGTGCCGGAGCATTCGTGTTCAGCTTCCCGGTTATGATTATCTCTCTTGTTGCACAGAAATATATAGTAAGCGGTATGACAGCAGGAGCGGTGAAGGGATAAAAGTTTACCGTTTACTGGAAAGGGGAAGCCTTATGTCGAAAGAATTAATGCAGGAAAATATTGCAAAGGCTCAGAAGGAAATAGAAAAAAAGAAAGATATCGTGAAAATGGGAAGGATGCGCCAGCGCTATCATTTTATGGCGGAGGCCGGCTGGCTGAACGACCCAAACGGATTGATTTATTATAGGGGGAAATACCATTTTTTCTTCCAGCATAATCCTTATTATGGATTCTGGGATTATATGCACTGGGGTCATGCGGTAAGCGAGGATATGCTCCACTGGGAGTATCTGCCCCTTGCACTGGCGCCCAGCGAGCAGTATGATGACCATATGCGGGGAGGATGTTTTTCCGGAAGCGCCATAGAGCATGACGGGAAATTATTTCTAATGTATACAGGGACAACCCATAATGGGAAAGGCTATGAGCAGACTCAGTGCATTGCGTACAGCGAGGACGGCGTACATTTTGAAAAATATGAGGGGAATCCGGTGCTGACTGCTCCGGGGGGAGTGGCAAGAGACCAGTTTCGGGACCCGAAAGTATGGAAGCATGAGGATATGTATTATATGGTGTGCGGCGGAAGCTGCGATGGCAGAGGACAGGCGCTGCTTTATAAGTCGGAGGATATGCTTCACTGGAGCTTCTTCAACGTGATGGCGGAGAGCCGCGGTGAGTGGGGATATATGTGGGAGTGTACGGACTTCTATCCTATGGGTGATAAGTATGTGCTGATGTTTTCTCCGATGGGTTCAGGAGAGCATACCTCAGTGTATCTGGTTGGGGATTTTGATTATGAGACGGGCAGATTCTATTCCCATATCAGCGGAGAGGTTGACTGGGGATTTGATTATTATGCGCCGCAATCTTTCTTAGCGCCG
>CAOKJI010000449.1 GCA_948468495.1 uncultured Dorea sp.
GCTTTTGAAATCCTATCAGGGAGATTTGACATTCCGGGCGGAGGAAACGCCGGGATTTATCTATGAGAAGAAGAGGAAGAATCCGAAAGAGAAGGATAAAGATGCTCTGGCTGTTGTGAAAAATGTGTTAAATTCTATGAAAGCATTGCTTGAACAGTAAAAAAATGCTAAACTTATTAAGATTGCGGAGTCGCAGAGCAGGTGACGCCCGCAGATGTTATGGGTAAAACTTAGGAGGATATACAATGATGAGGAAGAGATTCATGGTACTTGCGCTTGCGGGACTGATGGCAGTATCTACATTTACCGGATGCGGCAAGATTAAAGATGACGAGGTTGTGGCGACGGTGGATGGCGAGGATATTCCGGCGGGGCTTGCCAATTTTTATGCAAGGATGACTCAGGCTCAGTATGAGACCTGGTATGCAGGATATATGGGGGATAATATGTGGTCCGGCGAGGCGGAAGAAGGCAAGTCCTACGAGGAGACCGTTAAGGGCCAGATTATGGAAGATTTGCAGAATATGTATCTGTTAGAAGACCATATGAAGGATTATGATATTACAGTTTCCGAGCAGGAAGAGGCGTCTATTAAGGAAGCGGCCGGGGCGTTTGACGAGGCGAACGGACTGGAAGAGAAGGGCAAAGTATCCGCATCCATTGAGAATGTGGAACGGCTGCTGACACTGATGACAATCAGGCAGAGAGTGGGCGATGCAATTCGGGAGACGGCTGATATGGAGGTTTCCGACGAGGAAGCGGCCCAGAAGGCGATGAAGTATGTGACATTTTCTTTTAACAAGACGGACGAGGATGGGAACAGCACAGCGCTGACAGACGAGGAGAAGGAAGAACTTAAGAAAGAGGCGGAAGACTTTGCAAAAGGAGCAAAGGATAAAGAAGATTTCGCAGCGTATGCATCTGAGAAGGAATACGAGGCGAAAGACGCGACGTTTGACGCGGAGGAGACTCTGACGATTCCGGCGGAACTGGCCGAGGCGGCGGATAAGCTGAAAGAAGGCGAGGTAACCGGAGTGGTTGAGAGCGCGAACGGTCTGTATGTCGCCAAGGTAACCAGTTTGTTTGACAAGGATGCAACGGAAAAAGAGAAAGAGAATATTATCGCAGAGCGCAAGCAGGAAAAATATAACGAAGTGATTGAAGGCTGGAGAAAAGATGCAGATATCAGCGTAGTCGAGGGGGTATGGAAGAAAGTTGATTTCAATGAGCTTAGCGTGACGATGTACATGGATGACAGCGATCCCTATACGGATGATGTGAAGACAGACGATCAGGTCGACGAAGACGAGGACAAAGACTCTGAGGAAAATACAGAAGAAGAGCCTGTAGAAGAGACCGGCGAAACAGAAGAATAAGGCGGTTAAGCAGAGATGATAAGAGGCAGAGGGAACAGCGTTTCCCTCTGTTTTTTTGATTGAGCTGCGCGCAAAACAAAAGCTGCGCCGATGAAAATATAACAGCGCGGGAGATTCTGTTAAGTAATGGAGTTTAAAAAGCCCAGCAGGAATTCCTGCTGCTCAGGGGTTAACTTTGAAATACAGTCTATAATTTCATTTTGTCGGTCAGTAAGATTAATCAGTGTATTTTCCTCTTCCAGAAAAAAATAAGACAGGGATATGTCAAAGGCTTTGCATAACTTCATCAGGGAGGGGATGGAAGGAAGCATATTCTTCCGGTACCAGGATGATATGGTGGACTGGGTGAGGCCAGATTTTTCAGCCAGCTGATATTCCGTCCATCCCCGTTCCTGTCTAAATTCTGTGATTCTATTTAAAATATCCAAAACTACAGCCTCCTATATACGATAGGTTACGGATTATACATTGGCAGATAAACAGTGGATTGAATCCGGAGTATCTCTCTAAGCAGACAATTCGGGAGTGCTTTTCGTGGAGGCGAAATAGCGGCTTACGGAAAATTAGGCGCGAAGGCATTCCTGAGCGGCTTAGTTTCCGTTAGTCGGTAGTTCGCCGGAACGTTACTCCGTCTGATTAGAGAGATGCTCCGGATTCAATTCACGTCCCCTAGTATAAACGGTAACTACTATATTTATACGTTAATTATAGTTGAAAAATACGTTGCAATTTAGTATGTAAAGACGTATAATTATTACGATAAAATATACTACAGATAGGAAAAGGAGCGTAAAACATGACAAAAGATGAACTAAGAGTATATCTGGCAGAAATTATGAAGCTTGAAACGGAAAGATATGAAATTAGTTTAGCTGTTTCGCAATTGGAGAAGGAAAAGAATGTATACCGACAGATAGCGGATAAACCGCCCAGCGAGGAACAAAGGGAGAAGAGATGGACGAAAGGATTATGGAAAGAGATATGGAAATCATCCTTTGTTGCAGGGCTGGCAGGCGTCATGACGGGATTTGCCGGCAGAGTATTTGTGGATTATCTGCCATGGTTAGCCGATATTAGAAAGCCTTTGACGGCTGAGATAAGTATTGTGTGGGGATTCATAAGTTTTTTTCTAGTGACATTTGCCGTTATGATTTTATACGCCTGTGAGAAAATATATGTTTACAATAAAGCAGCCAGAAGGCATAATCAGGAAAGAGTGGGAAGAAACAAAATGATTCTTGAGGAATCATGGGATGCAAGGAAACGGATTCGATTACTGGATGGGGAAATGACGCGTTTATTGGATGGTTATCGGAAGGCAGAGCGGAGATTGGGGGAACTCTACAGCAGGGATGTGATTTATTCCAAGTATCAGACCTTTGCCCCGGTTTCCAGATTTTATGAGTATCTATCTTCCGGACGCTGTTCCCGGTTAGAAGGATACGGCGGCGCGTATAATCTGTACGAGAAGGAATTGCTGGCAGAGTCG
>CAOKJI010000450.1 GCA_948468495.1 uncultured Dorea sp.
CTGATGCAAATTGGGACGGCATCTTGCAAAAAGCAATTTTCAAACACGCTCTAGAGCAATGGGACCCCTATGGGGTCTCTTGCATAATCCTGCCGAGTCCTCTGGAATATAAGCGGTAAACAGATACGTTGCCATGACAAATAACAATTGAGTATGAATCAAGAGGCAGCCGCTGCTGATACAGCGACTGCCTCAAATGTGCATGGGAGCAGTCGAATGCGGTGTTATGCTTTCCACACAGCCTTTAGAATCGCACCGAACTTCGGCTTCGTCCCGTATAGCAGGACGCCTACCCGGTAGATTTTGGCGGATAATACGCCGATACCGATAACAGAAACGATTAGAATCGCAATGGAAGCGGTAACGGCATACCAGGGAACGGTACTCATGGCTATGCGGGTGAACATTGCCATGGAAGAGGTGAAGGGGATGTAGGAGCATAGTTTCATCAGCATATTATCTACGTTGCCGGAGCCGAAGGAATACATGACTACGACAAAGGCAATAATAAATATCATCGTAACCGGCATAACCGATGTATTGATATCTTCAAGCTTTGAGGCTGTTGAGCCGATTGCGCCGTACAGGAACGCATAGATGAAGAAGCCAAGCACGAAGAAGATTAGCATGTATACCAGAAGCCCCGGCGGCATATCAAAAATAGATGCGACAATAGGATTGTCTCCCCAGTATTCTTTGATAAGGCTGTAGAAGAGGATTGCACAGCCGAATACGGAGATAAGCTGGACAAGCCCTGCCAGACAGGAGGCAATCACCTTTCCAAACATCATAGCGGCAGGCTTGGCGCTGGTAATGAGCACTTCCATTGCCCTTGAACTTTTCTCTGTCGCTACATTGGTCGCTACCATTTGTCCGTAGAGCAGAATGACCATATACAGAGCGAAAATCATAATATAAGTGTACCAGTAATTCTGCATCTGGTCTTTTCCCAGGTTCTCTGTCTGATGGTTGATTTCTATGGACAGCATTGCTCCGGCCTGTTCTACAGGGACGCCGGCGGAAACCATTGCATTCATGCGGAAAAGGTTCTGCAGTACGCTGTCTGCAACGGCCGTATTCTGGTCATACATAGAAAGATTATTTACATAATAGGTATAAGACGTCATATCATTGATAATGAAGGCGCATTCTGCCTTGTCAGAGGTAATCATATCCTGAATGACATTATCGCTGTCGCTGGTAAGCTGTACCTGGTATTCGGTAAATGCTTCTCCAAAGGCGCCGTCAATTTGCTCAGTCAGCTCCGGAATCGGTTTTGATAAGCATTACGGGAAGCTCGGAAGAGGCGTCGGATTGTTTGTTCTTTGTAAATGCTCCTGCAATACGTGGGAAAAACATGACCGCAGCAATAACTAGTACAAGAAAAATCGTCACTCCCACAAAAATTTTATTTTTAAAATAATACTTCAGTTCAAATTTTAATATTTTACCAAACTGTGTCATTGTCTGTCCTCCTTATCGGTATGATTCCCTGCATATTCCACAAAAATGTCATTGAGGGAAGGCTCGAATACTTTCACTTCGTCAATATCGTAAGCGGCTGTTAATCTCTGCATCACAGATTGTTTTTCTTCCGGAGCCGCTAACTGAATCAATAACGTGCAGTCGTCTATGCGGCTGCATTGCCTGCCGAAATCAGCGATGATGTTCTCCGGGTACTCGGTACGGACTACCAGACGGTCGCGCACATAATTTCTCTTAATATCGTGAAGGTCGCCATGCAGCGCAATTCTGCCGGAATTCAGAATGGCGATACTGTCGCAGAACTCCTCGATATAACTCATCTGATGGCTTGAGAATAGAACAACTTTATCCATGGCGATCTGCTCTTTTACAACGTCCTTGAGAAGCATTGCATTTACCGGATCAAGTCCGGAAAAAGGTTCGTCCAGAATGATAATATCCGGATTGTGGGCAAGCGCGGTAATAAGTTGGATTTTCTGCTGGTTGCCTTTGGAAAGAGTATCCAGCCGTTTATTCCGGTACTCCGCCATACCAAGCCGTTCCAGCCAGTAATCGGCGGCTTTTACAGCGGCTTTGTGATTCATTCCTTTCAGCTCTGCAAAGTACGCGAGCTGGTCAATGATGATTTTCTTTGGGTAAAGTCCCCGTTCTTCAGGCAGATAGCCGATGCGGACCTTTCTGTAGTCGATTGGCCGCCCGTCAATCAGAACAGCTCCGCCGTCTGCTGGGAATACGTCCATTAGAATGCGGATGGACGTGGTCTTGCCGGCTCCGTTTCTGCCGAGTAGCCCGAAAGCTTTCCCGCCTTCCGCCCGGAAGGATACCTGGTCAAGAACCTGTTTGCTGCCAAATGATTTTCTGATATCCCGTAGTTCTAGTATCATAAGTTGCTCCTCCTGTTTTTCAGTTCATTTGTCGTACGTCAGCGATGTACCAGACCTCTTAATTATACAGCTTCCACAAGGTGGAAGGTCAAGATTATTCATCGTAATTTTTAATAAAGGTCCTGGATGTCTGTGAAATGACAATGTTATTTGTCATTTATAATATATCATTGACAACTTTGTTTGTCAACACAAGAAATGTGTATCTGGACGATGTGTGAAGCGCACAGCGTTACTGCGCATTCCTGACCCATGAAAAGTAACAACGCTTCAAAAAGTGTCTTGACATATATATCGCAATGCGATATAGTAAATACATCGAGATGCGATATATCGAGCGGCATAGTATGGAGGGATGTACATGGAAGAACGGGTCAGAAAAATTTATATTCCTATGACGGAGACGGGATTCTATATCCTCTATTGTCTGCAGCAGGAGCAGCATGGTTACGGAATCAGCCGACAGGTGAAGAAGATGACCGGAGGAGAGGTAGT
>CAOKJI010000451.1 GCA_948468495.1 uncultured Dorea sp.
TGAGATAGGAAAGAGGATCCCGGATATATTTATGTTGTGTAAGATAGCAGATATCTTTGACGTATCGTTGGATGTTCTGGCAGGCCGGGAGAGAATTACAATTGAATAGTGGGAAAAACAGGCGGATTTTCGCCTGTTTTTTATTTATATAACAAATTGGCACTCAACACTTGACTTGGCTAATAATCAGTGTTATACTCCGACTAGAACAAGAAAACAAAACCATACAGAAAATTTGCTGTCGGCAGATTTTTGAATACGATGTATAAAATTCAGCCTGACTTTGCAGGCTGAATAATAGCAGAAGGAGGCAATGGTATGAATATTAATAAATTTACGCAGAAGTCGATTCAGGCGGTTCAGGATTGTGAGAAGATTGCCATAGAGTATGGCAATCAGGAGATTGAGCAAGAGCATTTACTTTATGCGCTGCTTACCCAGGAGGACGGTCTGATTCCGAAAATGATGGAGAAGATGGGGCTGGATGTGAATCTGGTCGCAAACAGGGTAGAGCAGGCTGTCGGGAAACGAACTAAGGTACAGGGCGGCAAGCAGTATGTGGGTCAGGATTTGAACAATGTTCTGATTCACGCGGAGGATGAGGCGAAGCAGATGGGAGACGAGTATGTGTCTGTAGAGCATCTGTTTCTGGCGCTACTAAAATACCCCAGCAAAATTATGAAAGAACTGTTTCGTGAGATGGGGATTAGCAGGGAGGGATTCTTACAGGCGCTTTCCACAGTGCGGGGGAATCAGCGGGTCACCAGCGATAACCCGGAAGCTACCTATGATACGCTGAATAAGTATGGAACCGATCTGGTGGAACGTGCCAGAGAACAGAAGATGGACCCGGTTATCGGACGGGATATGGAGATTCGCAATGTGATTCGGATTCTCTCCCGTAAGACGAAGAATAATCCGGTTTTGATTGGAGAGCCGGGCGTCGGCAAGACCGCGGTGGCAGAAGGGTTAGCCCAGAGAATTGTGAAGGGCGATGTGCCGGAAGGGCTGAAGGATAAGACAATTTTTTCTCTGGATATGGGCGCGCTGGTGGCAGGAGCCAAATACCGGGGAGAATTTGAGGAGCGTCTGAAGGCTGTTCTGGAAGAAGTAAAGAACAGCGACGGACAGATTATTCTCTTTATTGATGAGCTGCATACCATTGTGGGGGCAGGCAAGACAGACGGAGCCATGGATGCGGGCAATATGCTGAAACCTATGCTTGCAAGGGGAGAGCTTCACTGTATCGGCGCTACGACCTTAGATGAGTACCGTCAGTATATTGAGAAAGACGCCGCGCTAGAGCGACGGTTCCAGCCGGTACTGGTGGATGAGCCTACGGTAGAGGATGCAATTTCGATTCTGAGAGGTTTAAAGGAGCGCTACGAGGTATTTCATGGCGTGAAGATTACAGACGGCGCGCTGGTGGCGGCGGCTACATTGTCGAACCGTTATATTTCCGACCGTTTTCTGCCGGATAAGGCAATTGATTTGGTGGACGAGGCTTGTGCGCTCATTAAGACGGAGCTGGATTCCATGCCTACGGATTTGGATGAGCTGAGACGGCGGATTATGCAGATGGAAATTGAGGAGGCGGCTCTTAAAAAAGAAGAAGACCGGCTAAGCCGGGAGCGTCTGGAGCATTTGCAGCAGGAGCTTGCGGAACTCCGGGAAGAATTTGCAGGAGCCAAGGCTCAGTGGGACAATGAAAAGAATAGCATTGAGCGTGTGCGAAGCGTCAGAGAAGAGATTGAGAATATCGGGAAGGAGATTCAGAAGGCGCAGCAGGCCTATGACTTAAACCGGGCGGCGGAGCTGCAGTACGGCAGACTTCCGGAGCTTAAGAAGCAGCTTGCAGAATTGGAGGCCCAGACGAAGGATGAAGACCGCGCTCTGGTACACGAGAGTGTTACCGATGAAGAGATTGCTAAGATTGTATCCCGATGGACGGGAATTCCGGTTGCGAAGCTGAATGAGAGCGAGCGGAGCAAGACCCTTCATCTGGGAGATGAACTTCACCGGCGGGTAATTGGGCAGGATGAAGGCGTGGAACTTGTGACCGAGGCGATTATTCGTTCCAAGGCAGGAATCAAAGATCCCACAAAGCCGATTGGTTCCTTCCTGTTTCTGGGGCCTACCGGCGTGGGGAAGACGGAACTTGCCAAGGCTCTGGCGGAGAGTTTGTTTGACGACGAGAGTAATATGGTCCGGATTGATATGAGTGAATATATGGAGAAATATTCCGTATCCCGCCTGATTGGAGCGCCTCCGGGATATGTGGGTTACGACGAGGGCGGACAGCTTACCGAGGCAGTAAGAAGAAAGCCTTATTCGGTGGTACTGTTTGACGAGGTGGAGAAGGCGCATCCGGACGTATTTAACGTGTTGCTGCAGGTGCTGGACGACGGGCGTATTACCGATTCCCAGGGACGGACCGTTGACTTTAAGAATACCATCATCATTATGACCTCTAATATCGGTTCCACATATCTGCTGGAGGGAATTGACGAGAATGGAGCAATCAGCTCTGAGAGCCAGGAAATGGTGATGAATGACTTGCGGGCGCATTTCCGGCCGGAATTTCTAAATCGTCTGGATGAGACGATTTTATTCAGGCCATTGACGAAAGACAATATTTATGACATCATAGATTTATTAGTGAAAGATGTCAATAAGCGTCTTGCGGACAGGGAAATTCAGATTCAGCTTACGGAAGCGGCAAAGAATAATATTGTGGAAGGCGGATATGACCCCATGTATGGGGCAAGACCGCTGAAGCGGTATCTGCAGAAGCATGTGGAGACCCTTGCGGCGAAGCTGATGCTGGAAGGAGAAATCAGTCCCGGACAGACGATTGAGA
>CAOKJI010000452.1 GCA_948468495.1 uncultured Dorea sp.
TCCCAGAAGGAAGCTCTTCGGATTCGCAATCAGCGGGCCAAAATCCGTCATCGCTCCAACGCCCATGAAAATCAGCGAAGGAAGAATCGCCCACTCGTCCAGAATGTAGAAATAATAGAGCAGACCGCCGGTTCCATTGGCCGAATCCTCCGCATGCAGCATAATATCCGGGTAGATATTAACAAGGAGCATACCAAAAGCAATCGGTACCAGCAGTAAAGGCTCAAACTCGTGCCTGATAGCCAGATACAGGAAAAAACAGGCAACGCCAATCATAATCAGATTGCCTCCTGTCAGATTCAAAAACGCCGTCTGATGCACGAGGTTCTCTAATGTTGTTAGTATATAATCCATTTTATAACCTCCAGTCGTGTCTAGACATAAGCTCAGTTATGTTTTAGTTTAATGTAGCGAGTACAGCTCCGGCTTCAATTGCATCGCCAACTGCCGCGTCGATACTTGCTACGGTTCCGTCTTCCGGCGCCACGACTGGAATCTCCATCTTCATTGCCTCAATAATCACCACCGGATCACCCTTCTTTACGCTCTGGCCCACATTGGCCTCAATCTTAAATACCTTACCTGCTGCTCCCGCCTTCACTTCAATAGAACCTGCTCCTGCCGCTGCCTTTGGAGCCGGAGCCGGCTTCGGCGCCGGAGCTGCCGCAGGCGCTGCCACTGGAGCCGCCGCCGGTGTAAATCCCGCGCCCTTTTCTTCCACAGTTACATCATATACGCTGCCATTTACTGTAATTGTATAATTTTTCATTGCTTATTTCCTCCTTGCATATTAATTCCATTTATTTGATTTTCTTCTCTTAATGCTTCTCACAACAAAACCGTCCGTTGTCGTACCTTCCGCCGCCGCAATCGCCGCCGCAATCACCGCGATTAGCTCCGAATCATCCGTCTTCTGTCTGGATGGCTTCCGAAGCGGAACCGCAGCCGCCACAGGCGCTTCAGACATGTCCGCGCCTGCCGGTTTCTTTTTAAATTTATCCTGAATCGCAGGAATGTATCTGAACAAAGAAATAATCAGTGAAATGATTATCAATACTACAAATACAGTTCCCATGCCAAGCAGCGTGTTCAGACCCGCCTTCTCCAAAATCTCTCCCAGCGTAAACTGTGCGCTGACCGTCAGGCTGTCAAGATATAAATTCTCGTCAAACACAAACTCAACCGTTGCCGTTCTGTTCTCAAATTTCGTCTCTGTTGACACAAGCAATTCATCTGCACTGGCTTCAAAAGTATATTTTCCATGCTCAACGTATGCCCCGCACTCCTCTTCTCCGGCTTTCCAGGCGTCAATCGCGCTTAAGTACTCCTCCGGAGCAATGGGAAGCCCCATCTCGGTAAGCTGCTGCTCAAAGGTAAACTCCCGAAGCCCCTTAATCTGCTCAACCGACGCTTCGTCATAATTCGGGAAATAGGTAAAGATATAATCCACCACCTGACTAATCAGGATTTCATCATATTCAAGGTTCTCCTTCTTCCCACCGCATCCTGTTGTGAAAGCAAGCACAGCTATAAGCACACTTATTAACAAGCTAATCTTTTTCTTCACTTTGCTTCACCTCGCTATACTGTTCCATGTTTCTTCAAAGGACGTACTTCCCTTTTTGTAAAGAGCATCTCAAATGCTCCGATTACATATTTTCTGGTATCCGCCGGCTGAATCACCGTATCCACATACCCTCTTCTTGCCGCTGACATCGGACTTGACTGTAATTCCTTATATTCTGCAGCCTTCGCATCCAGCACTCTCTTCTCCGCACCCGCATACATAATCTTAGCGGCAAGCTTCGCGTCCATCATGCCAATCTCCGCCGTCGGCCACGCATAGACCATGTCCGCCCCGATTGCCTTGCTGTTCATCGCCACATAAGCGCTTCCGAACGCTTTGCCAATTACAACGTTCACCTTCGGAACCGTCGCATTGGTAAAAGCATAGACCAGTTTAGCCGCTGCCTTTGCCAGATTCCTCTCAGAACATTTCCCGGCGGTAAATCCATTGACATTGGTAAGCGTCAGCAACGGAATGTTAAACGCATCGCAGAACTCTACAAATTCCGCCGCTTTCTTCGCTCCCTTCGCAGACAAAGAACCGTCAAATTCCGCAGCCACATTCGCCTCGGAATCATATACCTTAGAGCGGTTCGCAACGGCTCCTACCGTCATGCCGTTTAACCGGATAAATCCTGTCACCATATCTCTTGCATAATCCTTCTTCGTCTCAAAGAACACGCCGTTATCAGAAATATTTACCAAAGCAATGGCCGTATCCTCCACCGCATTCTCAATTCCTGCACAGGCGCGGTTCAAATCATCCGTACAGTCAAGGCAGGCCGCTTCTTCTGCATTGTTGCAGGGAAGCATGCAGATAAGAGAACGAATATTAGCAAATATCTCGTCTTCCGTACCAACGCCGTCCACAAGTCCCGCTTCTTCGCTCTGATACTTTGCAGAAGAAGTATCGCACTTGCTGATATCATTCCCCGGAATTGCATTGGGAGAATTTACAAATAATCTTGCTTCCTTTCCTTCCATAAATGTAAAGTCGGCCAGCGCCGGCACTACCGAAAGCCCGCCTCCGCAATGGCCGAACACAGCCGTAATCTGCGGAATCACACCGGAAGCCATGGCCTGCTTCATATAGAGATTACCAAAACCAGCCAGCGCGTCGGTTGCCTCCTGCAGCCGCATACCGGCACAGTCGAGAAGCCCGATTACCGGCGCTCCCATCTTCATTGCCATATCATAAATGCCTGCAATCTTCTTCGCATGCATCTCGCCGATTGCTCCATTCAAAACCTCTGCGTTCTGACTGTAAACATATACCAGATTAACGTCG
>CAOKJI010000453.1 GCA_948468495.1 uncultured Dorea sp.
TTAAGGTTCTGAAAGAGGCTAAGTAATTCATATAGTAGTACAAAAACTGGAGGAAGTTAACACTTGAAGAATTATCTGGTTCTTGTACTGTTGGTTTCGTTGTTTAGCGTGTTATTTCAGCATAAGATTTATGAGGCGGCTCTGGAGAAGAGGATTTCGGCGGAAGGTACTGAGAATGAGGAATTTCGGGCGGAATTTTACAGTGACGCTATGAGAAAAGACAGGGAGCTTCTATCAGAATCCTGTCTTTCTTTTCTGTCAGCTGTGGAGCAGGATATCCGATATTTTCCTATTCCATTATCGGAGGCCGACGCTTCTCTTGGAACTTCCTATGTAGATTCCTGGATGGGCGAGCGGGAATATAAGGGGAAAGGTTTCCACGAGGGAACAGATATTATGGCGGATAAGAATGAAAGAGGGATTTATCCGGTTATCAGCATCAGCGACGGGACGATTACCAATTTAGGGTGGCTGGAAAAGGGCGGTTACCGGATTGGAATTACCTCTCCCTCGGGGGCGTATTTTTATTATGCACATTTGGATTCGTACGCGGATATTCAGGAGGGGGATACGGTGATAGCCGGGCAGTTTCTGGGATTTATGGGAGATTCCGGGTATGGGGAAGAAGGGACGGTGGGACAATTTCCGGTTCATCTTCATCTTGGAATCTACAGCTTTGAAGAGGGAAAGGAAATCAGTGTGAATCCGTATTATGTGTTGCTTGCGCTGGAAGACAAAAAGTTGAAATATTACTACTTATAAGGTATAATGGAAATACTGTAAAGAAGAATCGTATGGAGGAATACCCATGTATCTGCCTGAGGAATTTGAAGCTGAGATGCGGAGGCTTCTGGGCGATGAATATGAAGCGTATCTTGCCTGCTATGAAAAGCCCCGATATTACGGGCTGCGTGTGAATACGAAGAAGATATCCGTGGAAGAATTTGTAAGAATCTGTCCATTTGAGATACGGCCTGTTCCCTGGATTGAGAACGGTTTTTATTATGATGGAGAGAAGGTATCTCCTGCGAAGCACCCCTATTATTATGCGGGACTCTATTATCTTCAGGAGCCCAGCGCGATGACGCCTGCAAACCGTCTTCCCATAGAGCCGGGGGACCGGGTGCTGGATCTCTGTGCGGCGCCCGGCGGCAAAGCGACGGAACTTGGAGCAAGACTTGGAGACAAAGGGCTTCTGGCTGCCAATGATATCAGCAGTTCCAGGGCGAAGGGGCTGCTAAAGAACGTGGAGCTGTTCGGGATTGGCAATGTGATGGTGCTCAGCGAGGAGCCGGGGAAGCTTGCCGGATATTTCCCGGAATATTTTGATAAGATTCTGATTGACGCTCCCTGCTCCGGAGAAGGGATGTTTCGCAAAGACAGAAAGATGATAAAGGCCTGGGAGGAGCATGGGCCGGAGTTTTTCTCAAAGCTTCAGAAGAATATTGTCCTGCAGGCGGCGAAGATGCTGCGTCCGGGAGGATATCTTCTCTATTCAACCTGTACCTTTAACGGTTTGGAGAATGAGGGAACAGTCGGGTATCTTCTGGAGGAGTGTCCGGAGTTTACAATCGAGGAGATTCAGGGGTATGAAGGCTTCTCCTGTGGAAGACCGGAAGAATTTCCGGATAGAAGGATTCCTGATTTGGAGAAGACGGTTCGCATTTTTCCCCATCGGATGCAGGGGGAAGGACATTTTATTGCGCTGCTGAAAAAGGGAGCCGATACAGCCAAAGAAGAAGTTACCTGCGGAAAGCAGGGGAAGAGAACAACGCCGGAAGAGCTGGCAGGATTTTTAGAGAAGATTCATTGGGAGCGTCTGGACGGAGAATTCGATGTCAGCCGGGTTGAACTGCGCGGCGGGAGGGTTTATTATATGCCGGAGGGGCTGCCGGATTTGAAGGGACTCCGTTTCCTGCGGACCGGGCTGCTTCTTGGGGAATTGAAGAATAACCGATTCGAGCCGAGTCAGGCGCTGGCCATGTTTCTGGACGGGGAAGTTTTTCCGGATGTTCTTGCATTTGCCCCGGAGGACGAACGGGTTCTCCGCTATCTGAGAGGGGAGACTCTGGATGTGGAAGAGTTAGTACCCGCAAAGGCGAAGGGCTGGTATCTGGTCTGTGTGGACAGGTTTCCCTTGGGCTGGGGGAAGGTTTCTTCGGGAGTGCTGAAGAATAAGTATCTTCCCGGATGGCGGATGCAGTACTAACTGAAAGGTTCAGAATGATGATTCGATTGGATAAATACTTAGCTGATATGGGCGTGGGAACCAGAACGGAGGTAAAGCGGCTGATACGTCAGGGCATGGTTACGGTAGACGGCGCTGCAGAAAAGAGTGCAGATAAGAAGATTGATGAATCTAAGACCCTCGTCAGGGTCGGAGGGAAGGAGATTTCCTATGCAGAGTTTGAGTATTATATGTTGAATAAGCCGGCCGGTGTGGTGTCTGCGACGGAGGATGGCCGGGACAGGACCGTACTGGATTTGCTAAAAGGCAGGAAGAGGAAGGATTTGTTTCCGGTTGGACGGCTGGATAAGGATACGGAAGGTCTGTTATTGATTACCAACGACGGAGGTCTCGCGCACCGTCTTCTTTCACCGAAAAAGCATGTGGACAAGACTTACTATGCAAAGGTGCGGGGACGGGTGACGGAAGAGACGGCGAGGCAGTTCGCTTCGGGGATTGATATTGGAGAAAAGCAGGAGGAATGGACCATGCCTGCCAGACTTCAGATTGTTGAAGGAGGAGAGATTTCTGAAATCCGGCTGACCATACAGGAGGGGAAGTACCATCAGGTAAAGCGGATGTTCCGGGCTGTAGGAATGGAAGTTCTGTATCTGCGGCGGG
>CAOKJI010000454.1 GCA_948468495.1 uncultured Dorea sp.
TTTATCAGCAGTATTTTATGGTGAGCAATGGGGCGCAGCTGATTCTGGATGAGTGCGCGGCGAAGGGTAGTAATTTGTATGACCTGAATGAGTATGCGGTTATTCAGATTAACGATACTCATCCGACGATGATTATACCAGAACTGATTCGTCTTCTGATGGAACGCGGACTAACCATGGATGCGGCGATTGAAGTGGTGAAGAAGACCTGTGCATATACGAATCACACGATTCTGGCGGAGGCGCTGGAAAAATGGCCGATTCATTACTTAAAGGAAGTGGTTCCGCAGCTTGTTCCGATTATTGAGATTTTGGACGACAGGATTCGGAGAAGATATGCGGATGAGAGCGTTGCCATCATAGACAGGAATGATTTGGTTCATATGGCCCATATTGATATTCATTACGGATGCAGTGTTAATGGCGTTGCTTACCTTCATACGGAAATACTAAAAGACTCTGAGCTGCATAATTTTTATAAGATTTATCCGGAGAAGTTCAATAACAAGACCAATGGCATTACCTTCCGCAGATGGCTTCTGTATTGCAATCCGGCGCTTACAGAGGGAATTACCGGATGGATTGGCGAAGGATTCCGCAAGGACGCTATGGAGCTTAAGAAACTGGAGGAATTTGCGGATAAGAAAGAGGTGCTGGATGCGCTGCTTAAGATTAAGCACGACAATAAAGTTCTTTTGAAAGAGTATTTGAAAGAGACGCAGGGGCTGGAGCTGAACGAGGATTCCATTTTCGATATTCAGGTTAAACGTCTGCATGAGTATAAGAGGCAGCAGATGAACGCGTTGTATGTGATTTACAAATATCTTCAGATTAAGAAGGGAGAACGTCCGGAGACTCCGATTACGGTGATTTTCGGAGCTAAGGCAGCGCCGGCGTATACCATTGCCAAGGATATTATTCACCTGATTCTCTGTCTGCAGGAGCTGATTAACAATGATCCGGAGGTAAGTCCGTATTTAAATGTCGTTATGGTAGAGAACTACAATGTAACGCTGGCTGAGAAACTGATTCCGGCATGTGACATTTCCGAGCAGATTTCCCTTGCGTCCAAGGAAGCAAGCGGTACCGGCAATATGAAGTTCATGTTGAACGGAGCGGTAACGCTGGGAACCGAGGATGGCGCTAATGTGGAGATTCATCAGTTTGTGGGAGACGATAATATCTATATTTTCGGCGCTTCCAGCGATGAGGTTATCGCGCATTACGAAAAGGCGGACTATGTATCGGCGGATTACTATAAAGAGAATCCGATTATTAAGGAGACGGTGGACTTTATCGACGGACCGGAACTTCAGAAGCTTGGAAGCTTAGAGCATCTGACAAGGTTAAAGAATGAGCTGCTGAATAAAGACTGGTTTATGACATTCCTTGATTTGGATGATTATATTGAGAAGAAAGAACAGGCCCTTAAGGATTATCAGGACAGAGAAGCCTGGGCGAAGAAGATGTTGTATAACATCAGCAATGCCGGCTTCTTCTCCTCTGACCGGACGATAGAAGAGTATAACAAAGATATCTGGAAATGTGAGAAATAGAATAGGCGAAGTGAGAGACTGCCGGTTTTAGAGACCGGCAGTTTTTGTTTGTGAGTCTATTCGATCTATAAAACAAAGAGGGCGGTCAAAATAAGAACGCCAGATAAGGAAGTATTTATGTAGGGGTATGGTGTAACTCAGTAAAAATGGGTTACACCGTACTTTTTTTGTTATGCTCGGTAGGAATGTCTATCATTCCTGCCGCCGTGAAGTAAATATCCACCTTCACATAACAATGACCGCTTGATTTATCGTTGTTATGAATTTCGATACGCTCAATCAGGGAATTGACAAGCGTTGGTGTCAACTCCGTAATATCCGTCATTTCACACAGAATGCGAAGCAGCAACCTTAAATCAGTAACCTTTTGCTTAGCGTCCTACAAGGTTTGCTGACTGTCGGCAACTTCCTGCATAGTTTGGATTATCTGATGTTCCTTTGCTGGCTTGTAAACGGTTTTATGCAACTTGTAGCTGACGGTACTAATATCTTTTCGTCCTCCAACTGTCTTGCAATCTGCGACGGGCCATGCCCTGCAAGGCAAATAGCATAGATTTTGCGTACCACATCTGCGTCTGGTTCATCAATCAGCCATTTTTCTTTATCATTAGCGTTTTTCATATACCCAAACGGAACAGTAGAAGATAGCCGTTTACCGTTATCAGCTTTAGACTGCCACACAGCATGGATTTTCTTTGAAGTCTGAGTCGCATACCACTCATTGAAAATATTGTGGAACGGAATCATCTCCACGCCGTCGCCGTTTTACGCCATACTCATAAAATTTAGTCTTTGAAAGGTTGTACCCGACATTCTGTCGTCTATGTAAACGCTCTTTTTGATACAATTTGATTTTGCCCCAACGCAAAATTAAAAAGTAGAAAAATAGGGGTATTTCATGAAGAATAATGAATAAGTGGCAAAACGCAAAACACCGTATTGTTACGATGTTTTTACCTAATAATTATTTAGCTTGACTTGCCAATTGCGAGTCGGCTTGGATAGCTGATGTTCCAATATCTTTTCATTTTGCTTTTCTCAATTCCTCTTCGACTTTATCATTGGCGGCGCACAGCTCCAGAAAGGTCTGTGCTTTCTTTTTTCTTCTCATGTGCTCATAGGCGTCATTTCTTTTCGAAAATGAGCAAAACAAAAGCACCCAGATGCGTACAGTCGAGTGCATTTTGCTTAATTATTATCGTTCTTGTTGCTTATAGTCCGTTGTCTTATACACATCAATCAATATATAATTTCTACTTAAGGAGGTGTTTGTAATGACAATTCAA
>CAOKJI010000455.1 GCA_948468495.1 uncultured Dorea sp.
GGCACATCCGCTTCCTTCCCGTATAGGACTCTTCCGCTGTCTCCATCCATCAACACCGCCGACCGGGCGTAGAGCTGTCCTTGAAACCCTTGATCCTGTTCTGTGCCTGCCGCCTTAGTATACTCTGTCTCCTCCGATTTTACATACTCGGTCTGTTCTTCTTTTGCATATACAGAAACCGCCGACTGCCTGCCAGGACAGCACCCCAATACAATCACAACCAGACAGATACTAATGAATCTGCCTCTTTTCCTCATAAATCTCCGGATATTTTCCTTCTCTCTCTCCCTCATACAGAACCCTATCCCATAGAAGTTATTTAAAATGTATGAGGCCGGAGACTCTTCCATGCGTTAAATATTCAATTTCAATTGCGCTTCTTCCTCAGCCTCCGTCTTGAAATTCTCAAGCTGCTCTGGATTCATGCTGGGAAGCTCTTCTAATGACTGGATACTGAATCTCCGGAGGAACTCTTCCGTCGTTCCGAATAAAATCGGCTTTCCCGGCGCGTCTAAACGCCCCACCTCGCAGACCAGATTATATTCTACCAGCCGGTTTACCGCATGGTCGGATTTGACTCCCCGTATTTTCTCTATCTCTAATTTCGTCACCGGCTGTTTATAAGCGATAATTGACAATGTCTCAAGCTGAACGTCTGTCAGCACATATTTCTTCGGCTGCTTCGCAATCCGAATCAGATACTCGTACATATCCGCTTTCGTACACATCTGAAAGGAATCGTCCAGCTCGATAATGCGCACGCCCCGCTCGGAAGTGTTCAGCCTGTCCATCATGTTATGTATTACTTTCCTCGTCGTATCTTCATCATGCCCGACTGCCAGCGCAATCTTCGACAATTCCACCGACTCCCCCATCGTAAAAAGAATTGCTTCTATAATTCCTTCTAATTTTCTGACTTCCACGTTATACTACCTTTCTTTTCCCATCTGGGATGTAATCAGAATATCGTCAAAGGGCTGTTCCTGCTCAATGACAATCTGACCGGACTTCATCATTTCCAAAATTGCCAAAAAGGTAACCACAATCTGGATTCTGGAACTCTGTTTCGTGATGAGCTCCCGAAAACTAAACTGCTTATGCTTAATCGCATATTCTTCTACCTGAGTCAGCTTCTCCGATACCGTAACCTCTTCTTTTTCTATCTTTCCGAACCGGCTGCGAATCTGATCGATTTTGTCCGTCTGTTTTCGCATCACATCCTGAAAAATACTCTGCAGCCTGCCAAGCGTAAGGCCGCTAAGCAGCTCGTCCAAATCCACCGGTTCCACATAATCAGCCACCTCGTCCGGAATATCCTGCTTCCGGTACATAATGCGCTCACTGTCCACCTGACGGTCTTTCAGCTCGTAAGACATGTATTTATACATCTTATACTGAAGAAGCTGTTCTACCAGTTCTTGTCTGGGATCTTCCTCCTCCCCGTCCTCGTTCACTTCCTTGGGAAGAAGCATCCTGCATTTAATGTCTAGAAGCGTCGCCGCCATGAGAAGAAATTCACTCATCACATTCAAATCGCTCTGCTCCATTGCCTCAATATATTCCATGTACTGACTGGTAATCTCCACAATCGGAATATCGTAAATATCAATTTTATTCTTATCAATCAAGTGCAAAAGCAGGTCAAGCGGCCCCTCAAACACCTGAAGCTTTACCGGAATTCCCATATCATTCCTCTCTCTATCAAACTAACTTATCTATTATACTTGATTTTCCGCTCTTGCACAAGAATTTTCTTTTGGGACAGACAGCAGGCGTTCTAAGACCACTTGTGCCTTTATCCAAAGCCGGGCAGTGCTCCAATGAACTAACTTCTAACTCCGGCCAGGACACAACGTAACTACAACCACCTCCGCCGGATTAAACAGACGGATATTCACCGTATGTGTTCCGAGCCCCCGGCTCACAATACCTATCCGCTTTCCTTTCCGATGAAGACCGCCGGAATATTTGGGAAATAATTCTGCCTGCGGCGTAATCAGTCCGCCGAACTTTGGAATCCCAATCACCCCTCCATGAAGATGTCCCGACAGCACCAAATCCGCCCCCCATTTCATATAGGTATCAAAATAAACTGGACTGTGGGCAAGCAATATCTGATATTTACCTCTGACGGCTTTTCCCAGTCTCTCTTTGATATCAGCGCTCTCAAGACCTCTGGAATGAAAATGCGCATAACATGCGAGAGGAATTTCCAAACCGCTGATTGCGGCCGGTATCCCCTTCATGTCACAGTCCTCTGTCGCATTCACCAGCACATGAACCCCCAGAGATTTCACTTCTCTTATATACTTCTCATAACGTCCCTGATACTCTTCCGACTTCATACGCATCCGCTGTTCATGATTACCGTTCGCTAAATACACCGGACAAATCTTCACCAGCCTCCGAAGGAGGCTTAATGCTGTCCTATCCGTAGACGAACTGTCTCTGGTCAGCAAATCGCCCCCTATCAGAATATAATCCGGCCGTTCCTTTGCAATCGCCGCAATCAGCTCCTGATTCCGCTTCCCATACTGCTTTCCATGCAAATCCGAGAGAAATACCAGCTTCACCGCTTCACCGCTTTCTGTTTTGTATGGTAATCGAATCCGAAATCGTCTGACCACGAACCCTTGAAGTTCCCTCCATATCTCAAGCATCAGCGTAAACGCGCCGACTCCCGCTAACACTGCCAGTTTTTCCATCCATGCCTTTCTGTCTGACCTTCTCATACCTTCCTCTTTCCAACCCTGACGGATATTTTCAAACTAAAATGTACTTCTATAAGACTACCACTCTTTTCCCTGTTAGGCAAGCGGCGT
>CAOKJI010000456.1 GCA_948468495.1 uncultured Dorea sp.
GAACATATGCCGTCTTTCATTCTCCACCTTAATTACTTTAGAATAATCGGATTTCATGCTCATGGAGGCTTCCAGTTCCTGCACATACTGCTCTGCGTCCTCGCCGTCTATCTCCTCAAACAGAGCTTTGATCCGCTCAAAATAATTCTCTCTGTAAGCATCGCTGCTCTGAATGACAAAACTTCCGTCCCGTCGGATAATATGGGAATATACCATAGAATCATTCTCATCCAATGCTAATACCTCTTTCACATAGCTGACCGGAATCCCCGCCACCAAGGCGATACTCGTCTCACCGTTATCCAGCCTGTATTTTGCCGGAATCCCCATCAGAACGATATCCTCATCCGCCGAATCGGTTCCTACCGCAATCTTCTTTTCATCACTGTTCATAGACAGAAAGAACGGTTCTGGATCCGTCACCTTGACATTTTCCCCATATATCATATCAAAGCTTCCATCCGTATTGTAAAATGCAAGATAATCAAACCCCCGCGCCTGTCCGCTGTAGGTACGCTCCTCTAAAAGCTCCTGATCCGCTTCCTGCGGAGGCACCTCCTTCTCCAATTCCTCAACCTGTGCCAGCCGAAGTCCCATAGTCTTCTCGAAATGTATGGAAATCTGCTCACTCATCCCAGACATATAGATGGTTCCCATCTCCGTTATCGTCCCCGAACTCTTCCCATTCATATAAAATGCCAGAAAACTAAAAATCGCGACACACAAGATTAATATAAAAATCGCACTGTTACGTAAAAATCTCATTGTCTTTTTTCTTACCATAAAATCCTCCGTGACTCTTGATATCTCAACCCCAAAAATTCAGCAGCGATTCCTGCTGTTTTGTACTTATACATGAAAACACCCTCCCCCTACAAATTCTCGAAGCAGCGAATTCATAGGTATATTTTCACTTCCAATCCCCACAAAATAATCCAAAAACTTCAGAAGTCTCTTTGCTTCCAGATACTCCGGACAACTTTTATCAATTGCAAATAAAAGCCGCTCTACATAAGGCTTTAACACTGCCAGCTCATAGACGAGGGCAGAGTTAAACATCACGTCCGCCTCTTCCTGATAAGGAAAGATGTTCTTCTCCTCTCCCCTTCTTACAGATTCCCACATACCGATCGTCCTCTGAGCGCTTGACCCGCGGGTGCGTGCGTCTCTGACAATCCTCCTTAGGAATCTGCCGTCGGTAGACGGAATCCGGTTATGCTCATCGATATTCAGCTGAGTCAGCGCGCTGATATAGATTTTAAATTTGTTCTCGTCCGCAAGCTGTCTGGTAAGCTTCGGATTCAAACAGTGAATCCCCTCTATCACAAGCACATCGTTTGCCCCAAGCTTCATAGTAGTCCCGTCATACTCCTTATGCCCGTTGACAAAATTAAAGCGCGGAATGACAACCTCTTTTCCCTCTAAAAGCTGCTTCATCTGGCTGTTAAACAGTTCGACATCCACCGCCTCCAGACATTCAAAATCATAATTTCCGTTCTCATCCTTCGGATTGTCCTCCCGCTCCACAAAGTAATTATCCACCGCCAGCGGATGGGGAACCAGACCATTGGCCCGAAGCTGGATAGACAGACGGTGCGAGAAAGTAGTCTTCCCTGACGAAGAAGGACCTGCGATCAGGACGAATTTGATCTCGTTTCTTTGCTCTGCGATCTGAGACGCGATTTCCGCAATCTTCTTCTCCTGCAATGCCTCCTGCACAAGTACAAGCTCCTGCACATCGCCCTTGGTCACCTTGTCGTTCAGCGCGCCGACCGTCTCGATGCCTTGCATATCACTCCATTTGACAGATTCTTTCTGAACCTGAAACAGCTTGTTCCGAGGCTTGAATTCCGGCAGCCTGCCGGGCATATTTCTGTCAGGCATCTGAAGCACAAAGCCCTCATCATAGAGATAAAGCTTAAAATATTTCAGGTATCCCGCGCTCGGCACCATATATCCATAAAAATAATCTTCAAATTCATTCATATTATAAATATTAACTCTGGACACCCTGCGGTACTCGAATAATTTTTCCTTATCATACATACCATGTTTCCGGAACAAGGCAACTGCATCATCCGTGCTGATGGTGCGCTTTCCGATCGGTACATCCTGATCCGCAAGCTCTCTCATCCGGCTCTCTACCTGATCCAGAAATTCCTGATTCAGAGAAATATTTCCCTCAATCGTACAGTAATAACCTTTACCTATGGAAAAATGAACCCGAACCTTGCGGATATCCTCTCTGGCCGCCACATCATAGACAGATTTTACAAGCAAAAGCTTCATGCTCCTTTTATAAGTCTCATGTCCGATGGCTCCTCTTGTTGTCTCAAATGCCAGCGTACAGTCGCGCTTTAGTTTCTTGCGAAGCTCCTGAAGCTTGCCGTCCACATAAATAAGAACAATATCTTCCTCATATCTGTCCCGGAAATCATCGGCAATCTGCTGATACGTCGTTCCTGCTATGTACTCTCTCACTTCATCGCCTATACGCACTTGGCATATCTTTTCTTCTTTCATTATGTCCACCTCTCGATCTGATTTTCTATACTACCTGAAACGGATGTATGACCGGCGCCCCCGTAATCTTAATGCCGCATAGATTCTCATTCAGATACTGCGCCATATCTTCTACAAAAATATGCTCCACACCATAATGCCCTGCATCGATCACCGCAAGCCCCCGCGCTACAGAATCAATTCCGTCATGATGTCCGATATCGCCTGTAATCAAGACATCTGCACCCTTTTTTACCGCCTCCCCGATCACACTCTTTCCGGAACCCGGGCAAATGGCAGCTCGTTCTATG
>CAOKJI010000457.1 GCA_948468495.1 uncultured Dorea sp.
TAATTATTGCAGGCCTTCGGCTTCTCCTTATCACAGGCCGAAAGCTGTTTGCTTTCTTCAACTAACGTATCGAGCTTCATCTCGTTTACCGTCTGATTAATGCTCTCATTAATTCGTTTCCATACATATTTGGTTACGCATCCTCCGGACGCCGCGCACTCCTCTTCTGAATCGTATCCCGCGCATTCCACCGGCTCTAAACTGCCCTCTAACGCCCGCAGAACGTCTCCGACCGATATCTCTTTTGCATCCTTCGCCAGCACGTAACCGCCTCCAGCGCCCCGGATGCTCTTGATTAATCCCGCTTTCTTAAGCAGGGACATCAATTGCTCCAGATACCGCTCCGACAGATTCTGCCTCTCTGCGATACAACTAATGGATACCGGCTCCACTTCGCTGTATCTGGCAAGGTCTATCAACGCGCGCAAACCATATCTTCCCTTTGTCGAAAGCTTCAATTCCTCACCTTCTTTTTAGAATCCCTAGCAAAATACTAGGATTTTTTCTTCTTGTAGAATATCACTGCCTTCCGGTTCTGTCAAGAGTAACTTTTGAATAAGTTATAAGGATATCGGAAGTTAATAAAATGAAAGAAGGAAACCGCATGTCGCAGAAGAAAATACTTATCAAAGGCGCCTTTATACTTACTGTAACCGGATTCGCCACCAGAATTATCGGTTTCTTTTATCGCATTTTCCTAAGCAGAAGCTTTGGAGAAGAGGGCGTCGGATTATATCAGTTAATCTTTCCGGTTTACGCCCTTGGTTTTTCCCTTACCTGCGCGGGTATTCAGACTGCCATATCCCGGTGCGTCGCCAGAAAATCAGCGGTAGGCAAGCAGGCTCAGGCAAAACAAATTCTATATATCGGTATGAGCTTATCCCTATGCCTGTCCGTTATCGTTCTGATTCTCACACAGCAGAATGCAGAATTAATTGCCGCCCGCTTCCTGTGTGAAAAGCGCTGTGCTCCTCTTCTTGTAGCGCTCTCCTATGCTTTTCCATTCGCTTCTGTTCACAGTTGTATCTGCGGTTATTACATAGGACTAAAACAAACCGGAATCCCTGCTGTATCACAGCTTCTCGAGCAGATTGTACGCGTTGTTGGCGTTTATCTGTTATTTCTGGCGTTTACCTCTGAGGGAAATCCTCCAGGTATCCTCATAGCCGCAGCCGGTCTGACAATTGGAGAGATGGCTTCTGCCGGGTTCTGCGTCTATATACTCCGGTGCAGACAGCAAATCCTCTGTCCCCCGGCAAAAGTATCCGGCTGGCCAGTACACTCAGCCCTTACCGAACTGCTGAGACTGTCCGTACCGCTGACTGCCAACCGGATTCTGCTGAATATCTTACAGAGTATCGAAGCCGTATCCATTCCTGTACAACTCCGCACCTACGGCATGGATACCAGCCATTCGCTCAGTATGTATGGCGTTTTAACCGGCATGGCCCTGCCCTGCGTGATGTTTCCTTCGGCGATTACCAATTCCATTGCTTCTATGATGCTGCCTGCCATCGCTGAACTGCAGGCTGCTGATAACAGGCGGGAGCTGAACCAGTTAGTTAAAAAGGCTGCCAGCGGATGTTTTCTTCTGGGAAGTCTCTGCTGTATCGGCCTGCTTATCACTGGCCGCTTCATCGGCGCTTACATCTTCCACAGTAACATGGCAGGCGACTTTATCATTACATTGGCGTGGATTTGTCCTTTCCTTTACACAAACAGTAATTTAATTAGTATTATCAACGGTCTCGGAAAAACCAGCCAGTCCTTTTTATTCAATTCCATCAGTCTGACTGTGCGTATCCTCAGCGTATTCTTATGTATTCCGTTCTTCGGGATTAAAGGATATCTGTGGGGACTGCTTGCTTCCCAGTTAGTTCTCTTCCTTCTATGCATTTACTATTTAACCAAAAAAAGTCACATCCTGTAGTGGGATGTGACGCTCTTTCATACAGCTCTTTTATTTTCCGTCTGTTTTATAACTGATGTATTATATGAATGTTCAAACACGCTCTAAGAATGTCTCAGCATACTTGGAGTAATGGTTCCCTTAATTCCAGCCTTTGCAGCATAACCTTTCAGAATCTTCCAAAATCCCTGTCGGCTCATCTTCTTCCCTGATATATTCGGGAAAAGCACATCCGACTCCGTTCCCTTAAGCAGCTTATCGCGTCCATTCTTCAGATAAGCTCTCATAGCCTTCTGGGACTGCCTGTCCAGGGGGTAAGCATTCTGATTCCCATCAAAATGGCACTGAAGATATCCCAATTCCATATTAATATCGCCAATTTTTAAACTAACCAGTTCCTCCACCATAATTCCGGTAGAATATAACAGCTCAATCATCGCTTTGTCTCGAAGAAGTTTCGGCGTCTTCCCTGTAGGCACTGCCAGTACCTTCTTCACATCTTCCTTGGAAGCGCTCTTCGGTGCGTGTCTCTCAATCTTCGGACTTACCAGAGTCTCTGATACATCCTCCTCAATCATCCCCTGTCTTTTTAAATACTGAAAGAATCCTTTGATGGATGCAACATTCCTTGAAATGGTCGTATTGGTCAATCCTTGTTTTTCCATATATAGCATATAGGAATTTAAATTGGTAACCGTAAGTTTCTCAATGTCCTGAACCTCCTGAGACTCAAGAAATCTTACCAGCTTCATCAAATCGCGGCGATAAGCCATCTCTGTGTTTACAGAAATCCCTTTTTCATTCTTTAAATATTCTACATAATTTAATACTTTGTTTTACATAATCCATTCTCCTATTATATATATAGATTATAAGCACAAATGCGGTAAAAA
>CAOKJI010000458.1 GCA_948468495.1 uncultured Dorea sp.
TTATCATACAGACTGTAGGTATTCATTCCGCCGTTTTTCATAAAATCCGCTGTCATATGACTGGCTATGGCGCTGCTTCCGCCATTCCCGATAAAGAACAGCATGGAATGCCTCTCCTTATGCTTTAAAAAAACATCCAGCAGCATCTGCAATCCATCTTCATAAAGGTTATACTTCCCCCTCGCCGGTTCGCCGGATTGCATCCCCGGTTCTATTGCAGACTTTGTCACAGATTTCATCTGTACTGTCGTACCGTACAGTTTCTCAATCAATTCTTCTATATATAAACGATTCATCTTCGATTAACCATCACCGCTTCCTTATTCCAGAACCTCCACATCCTGTATCATAACCGGCTTCCCCGCCTCCTGACACAGCTGTACAATACTGCTGGCATCCCCGTAATACCCGTCGCTGATTGCAACCGCCCTGTCCATATCCGGGGTGTCGTCGTAAATCCCCCATCCTTCTGCCCTGTACTGCTCCACAAGCTTCCGGTATTTTTCCCAGAGCTCCGGGCGCATACTCTCTATGGTAGCACGAATCAGCGGATGCGGCCGCCAGAGCAGCGCCACTTCCTCCTGATTTTCTCGAAATGTCCGGAAAACATATTTCATCTTCTCCAGCATTTTATCCTCATGCTGAAGCAATGCCGTGACGCTGTTGTTATAAAAAATAATCTTCTTCCAGCTTCTGTCCGGCTTTTCTATGATTTTCAGCCACTCCTCCGGCACCTGAACATTTTCTTTCCGGGTATCCGCCACCTTATCCATCTTCGGCGAACCCAGTCCTAAAATTTTTTCCTCCCAGACGCTTCTGCTTTCTTCTCCTGTCTCACTGATTAACGCCTTGATATAAACCTGACGCATAGCCTCTGACTGCACTATCACCTTGTCCGCATAAAACACCCCCGGTACGGTGCAGAAAGGTTTGATTCCCCCCACCGTCACCTCGTTCTCCGGGTCTGGTTCTGCCAAAACATAATAGGGTATATAAACCAGTTTGTCCGTGTACTGTTTTAAATTTTTAGAGTAAAAGAAAGGGTGCACGCTTGTAACAAGATTGTAGTCATCATATGGGTTATGAATAAAAATCATATCCGGCCTGCGGTCTGCAAAATTATAGTCGTTATAGCCCGTAATCAGAACATAGTCAGGAAACAGGTCAGCTTCATAATGCACTTCCCGAAAACTTCCGTCGGGGTTTTTATCATAATATGGTATGGGAATCACGTAAGCGTCACAGTCCGGATCCTCCTCCGCCGCTTTCCAGACGCTCTCAAGGGAATCCCACATGGACGCATTATAGGGAAGAAATACAGCCTCTGTGCGCGCTTTCATCTCCTCCACACCGTGCTTTATCTGTAACAGAATACGGTTTAAACTTTCCAGCAGCCTCTTTGTGCCGCTTCCCCTGCTCTGTGTCAGCCTCACATTCTCATATATCTGGTAAATGATTTCACAGTACTCCTCCAGCATCGATATAATCGGGCAATCTTCCCCCTCCGCGTTTTCAAGCAAATCCCCCAGCTTGATTGCGCCGTCCTGGCACTGTACCAATATGTCCATCGCTATATCGTTTTTATCAGATTTAATTGCTTTCTTTACCGCCCCATGGGCACGTGAAAGAATCCCAATGAAGTCTTCAGCTTCTTTTTTCTGTGTTTTCCTCATATTTTTCTGCCCCTGGATTCAAGTCCTTGCCAGTTAGCTTACTGTAATAAAAAACCTGCTATCGCGTTAATTGCAATAACAGGTCATGGTAACATTTAAATCACATTTTTGCATCCATGCATTATTGTCGCAATCCTTGCTATAATCAAACAACGACCAGCTCGCTTCGCGAACTGTCCTTATGTTAATTTATATATCGGCAGAACGCCACTATATGTTTAGAGTTTAATATTGTGTTTCCTTTTCACCGGTTTTACAGTTTTACACCACCGCTTCCACAATGGTTCTGTCCCCGAGCGTTATCATGCTGACTCCGGTTTTCTTTTTCTTATTGAAATTAAAGCTGAGCATATATCCTTTCTCAAGGCGGAAATAATCCAGATACTCTATAAGCTGCTGCCTGCCCCGCTCATTGTATTCATTTCCCCGCCATATTTTCATTTCCACCACAAACTGCTCGCCCAGATAATCGACTACTACATCGGTTCGTCCGGCATCCCTTGTCTGCGCTTCCAGATAATAATTTCCCGTACCGTTTATGATTGGCTTCAAATACAACAGGAAAAATTTGCGTCCGTAAGCCTCGATGAATCTTTCGTCATTATCACCGTAAATATCGCTAAAATATTCCACAAACTTTTCGAGTACCAAATCCATATTCAATTTTGAATTTTGGATGAATTGATTTTTATCATATTCCCCTCGTCTGAATACCTCGCTTTTAAGGGACTCCTCCGCCATAAAAAAGCTCATCAGATACATCTCAAAAATACGGTTGGCTACTGCAACATGACCATTTTCTTCCTTTAAAAATCCAAACATCAATCCCAGGTTAATAGATTTTTGAGCCGGGCTATATGCTATCTGTTTTCCCCGATACAGGATTTGTTCTATTATATCCCGCATATCTTTATAGGTATCAAGCTGCTTTGTCATACTGCCAAACAGCGGTATACTCTCGTTCAACAGTACTTTAACTGCTTCCTCAATCCCCTCTCTCGTCCATACCAGCGCAGGAGGGCTGTTTTCAAACCTCTCACTATACGGAATTTCCTCATCCAAAAATTTGTATATTGCCGAAACAAGATAAGGATACCCGGACGTGTACTGAAAGATTTCTTCGGCC
>CAOKJI010000459.1 GCA_948468495.1 uncultured Dorea sp.
TCCCCTGACCACATCCCAGTCAAACATTCTGCTCAGGTGATACTTATATTTCTGAGAATCCCTTTTATACTCTTTTTGTATGAAGTTAAGCGGATTCTGCGTAAACTTAACATAATAGACATTGCCTACCACAATATTCAAATACGCATCCTGAGCATGATGGAACTCATTTACACTCCTACATTTGACAAGCTTGCTCCTCTGTCTGAATTCCGCCACATTCGCCGCTTTAGAATACACAATCGTAGTCTTTTCTGGCGGCAATACCTGCTTTAAGACATCAATGACCCCTTTCGTCCCCTGACTTGTTTCCACAAGCTGTCTGGCAATGAATCCAGCCTGCTGCTCTTCCGTAAATGCTGTTCTTCCTGTAAGTCTCTTGTATTTTTCCTCCGTAATCAGCCCCATGAGCAGAAGTTCTCTCCACATCCTCCACTGGTTTTCATAAATTGATTCTTCCAATGGATAAGCATCGCTTTTATGAGCGTTCACCTGCTTTTTGACCAGTACCAGATTATTATCGATATTATCATCCTTTACAAAATGTCTTGGATAAATATGATCGATATCATAAAGGTTATCATTGAAAAGCTTTTCAATCTCTATCTTTTCTCCTGTATACATACAACGGCCTTTTTGCGTGAAATAGAGATACATCTTTTTACTTTTTAACGTACCATCTGCGTCTGCCCTTTCAATCTCACCAACCCAGTCTTTTGCTTCTTTTTGAAGATTCTTATACAAATCTAAGAACTTCTGTTTTCTTGTGACTGTTCTTTTCTTCTTTTCATCAGGTTTCCGTGTCATTTCCACAAATAGCCTTTTGGGCGGATTTCCTAGTACCTCTTCCAATTCTTTCATAATCAACAGAGTCTGCCATACCATTCTCTTTACCGGAGCCGAAAAATAGTAATCATCCAAATCCTCCGGTTGTATTTCTACCAAAGTCTTTAACATAGCCCCCTGTCTGCTTTCCAGTTCCTCTTTGTAGGTATACTGTGGACTGTTCAATAATTCCATCAGATTCAGGTTCGTTTCCCACATCATTCTAATCAGAGAAACGCTCTCGCCTGTAGCCTTATCACATCCCTGCATTTCCAAAAACTCTTTTGACAGATTACCCCAGTCTTTAAATTTTAATCCTGTAATCCTTTTTATCTGTTCGGAAGACAGCTGTTCCGCATATCGTTCTTCAAGCCTCTCTTTCAAAAATTTCTTTGAATCCCCATATATCGTGCACCAAAGCACAATCTCCTCCACCATTTTCCTGACATTATCTTCTTCCATGCGCTCTCCGAATATAGCAGTAAATCTCCCATAAGTCGAAAGCGAATTATGGATTGACTCATCTATACCGGTAAGCTGTGTTTCATCCTCTAAAACTCCCTGCGCCCGCAAGTAATTCACTAACTGTTTTCTGGTAACTTTTTTCCCCTTTTTATACAGCACATTATAAATCTCCTGCTTCAAAGAAACAGGAACCCGTTCTCCATCAATCGCAATATTATTTATCTCATTTAACACACAGAAACTTTCATATTCCAAAGAAGTCTTTGGCAGCACTTTCTCCCCATTTATGTAAGAGCACCTTCTGACCATTCGGGAAATAAATTCCTCCGAAGTTGCTTTTACATCGATTTTATCTTCGATGTTCCATGGTAAAACAGTTCCCTTCTCTTTCCTGATTACCCATCCTGTCTTACTTTTTTCTGAAAGAGGCCCAACATAATAGGGAATCTGAAATGAAAACAATTGCAGAATCCTCTCGCTTACGGTCAAACCATATTCGTCACATTTTGACAAAAATGGTAAATAGCTTTCCGCATTTGCAAGTATTCTCCTCATTTCTTTGACATGGACCTGATTGGGAATGACACCATTGGAAGCAGTCAACTGCTTGGGAAGAAAATTCTCTTTCTCAAGTTCTTCCTGAATATACTTAACATCCGCATCATCTTCCGGCATGGTTTTCAGCAACTTCCTGACCGCCTTATACAAGTCCTCCCGACCGCGCTCTTTCATCTCTCTTCTGCGCTTTATTCCTGAATTCAGCGATTTTACATATGCAGAATATGTTCCTGCAGAATCGCTCCTGAAAAAATAATTGTATTCTTTTGCCATTCCATAGCGTTTCAGCACTCTTTTTAATATTTTTAAATCATTTCCGTGCTTATCATATTCAGCAACCCTTGCTTCAGATAAATAGGAATAGCCTTTCATGATATTTGCCAGCACGCCAATATCATAAATTTCTTTCATCATTTCGATTATAGCATAGTATTTTTCACCTAATGTTTCCGAAATCTCCGGAATCTTCTCTTCATATCCAAATTCCGAAAAACATATTTCTATCTTCTTGTCTTTATCCGCAGCAATATCTCCAAACAAAAGTTTCGCATCCACTTTCAATCCACAGACAGCTTTTACAAATCCTGTCCTCTTTTTATCTTTCACATCTATCTGAAACGCTTTCGCCAATTCCTCTGCCTTTTTCGTTCGAGAATATTCTCTGCAGGATAATATTTCCTCTATGGTTTCTCCGCTGATGTCCATCGGGAATGATATCTCCGCTTCTTCCATAAGCGCACAGCAGAACTGCTGATATACACTATATATCCCTTTCTCATTCCCCTCTCCTGAAATACCGGCATTCAAGAAATGTCCTCTGTGCTTGAACATATTGAGCAATGCTAAATAAACTAATCTTACATCATGCTCCGCCGGATTCAGAATCAACTCTTTCCGAAGATGAAATATAGTCGGATACTGTCTAAAATAGTCCTTATCTTGATAATCT
>CAOKJI010000460.1 GCA_948468495.1 uncultured Dorea sp.
CCGGCTTTCGCTACATCCGATTGGGAAATGGGCTGCGCATAATTTTTTCTGATATAATAAACCGCTTCGGTAATCGGCTTTCCCAGCTTTTCCTTTGATTTTTTCTGTTCTCCTTCCACATACTCGTCCAGCACACGGTAAATCTTCTTAACCATCCGGGGAAAAGTTCTTGCCTCCAGATAGCAATAATTCAACTTCTCAAGCAGCTGCCCATTCTCTTCCGCAATGCCTTCCCGCACAGCGTCTGTGATTCTGAAATAAACGTCTGCCATAATTCCGGGATAGCAATTACCATAAAGTCCGCAGCGTTCGGAAAAATTTTGAAATACATACCCCAGCTCCTCCCGCCTTAAATACTTCATGCAGCTGATGATTTCATCAAGCTCTGCGTGAGAGAGAATTTCCGTATCGCTGACTCTTTTTAATTTTGCAATCTGAGCATAATCCAAGACCCCGTTTTGCATGGTTATGAGCCTGCCCCACTCGGCAGACTGGGCTTCAAAGTAAGCCTCCTTCAAATCACAAATGTATTCCTTTATACTGCTGACCCCTAAATTCAGATACATCTCCCCATATATCTCACTTAAGTCACGGACACTGTAATATAGTGCGGACACGCTTTCTCTTACCTCCTTTTTATGCTCTGGCGCAAAATTAAGCACCACGATGCATCCAAGATAGCTGACATGATAATAGTACAGCGCATACTCTCCAAAATACCTGTCAATCCTGCGTTCCATTTCTTCCTCTAAGAGAGAATAATGGCGTGTAAGCAGGCTGGCTATATTGCTGCACATAAACACCATCATAAAGCAGCCCTCAAAAAAGCTTGTATGATACTCTCTGTTGCACAGCTCTGGAGAACGAAGATTTTCCTGCATTCTTTCCCTTCTCTCCGGATAATTCCAGAAAATAAAATCTTCCCAGAAATGAGTCATTTTTTCGCGGTTTTGCTTTGCACGGATAACTTCCAGCTCCTGCCGGTTCTTTCTGTTTTCCCGACTCTGATCAATCTCCCTGCATGCCGTCTCCAGCGTTTTATTAAGCTGTTCTTCCTCAATAGGCTTTAGCAGATAATCGATCACATTAAGAGCGACTGCGCTTCTTGCATATTCGAAATGGCGATAACCGCTGATTAAAATAAAGCGGCTTTCAATCTGTTCTTCCCTGGTAATTCGAATCAAATCAAGCCCGTCAAGATCCGGCATTTTAATATCGGACAGCACCAAATCCGGCTTATGTTTCCTGATACTTTCAAGAGCGGAAATCCCGTCATGGCACTCATCCACGATCTCAATACCATATTTCTCCCAGTTCCCCAAAAGTCGTATTAGCTCTATAATCTTAGGTTCATCATCTGCAATAACTGCCTTCTTTACAAGCATATCTCCCAATCCTTTTTCAGACTTTATCAAAATCTTTTTGCGTAAGAAACTATCGCTTTTTGTCCTTATTCCGCATACTCTGCCAGCTCATACACTCTTTCCTTCGTCAGCTCCGCCGCCTTCAGCGCTACTGTCAGGGAATGAATACTGCCGCCTTCACTCCCGCTGCCTGCCGCTGCCGCCTGTGCGTCCTTATCGGCAATCCATTCCCTTTCTTCTTTTCTTAAAACTTCCTTATCCGCCTCATCTAACTCCGCCATCAGCATTCCCCATACCGCGTTCAAAGTATCGTCCCAGTTTTTGAGAATCTCTGCGCCTGCCAGGTTCATATCTGTCTGCGTCCCAGCCTCCTGAAGCTTCGCCTGCAGTATCTCATCCTGCTCCTCTCCATAGGAGATTTCTGCCGCAATCCTTTCGGAAAGACTTTTTTCCTCATACAGATTACTGGAAAAACCATTCTGCTCCTTCACGTTATACAGTCCATAAAAAGACAGCTCCGTTGCTGAAACAGCCTCCATATTGTAATACCCCACCCACTGTCTGTATTCTTCCGGAAGGCCCTCAATCCTTGTTCCCGGCAGATACAAATAAAATTCCTCTCCGCCGTCTATTCCATAGGCGGTGGAATAAATATAAAGGGTTTCATTTATGATTTCTTCCTGCCCTGGCTGATTTTCAAAATCAATATCAGCTAAGCGCATCTTGTAAGTCAGCTCATCTACCTTTTCCAAATCTTCAAATTTCCCTGTAAAGTCACTGTAATATAAAGTGCCGCCGGGATAGCCGTCCCCCGTATCTCCCATATCCGCATCCTGATAATGTCCTCTAAAGGTACCGTCACCATTTATGGAAAGTTCTGTATACCAGCCACCCGCACCGCTGCTGAAATAAAAAGCCCAGCCGGAGAGATTCTCAAAACCAAATTCCGCTCCCGCGCCGTCCGCCTTTGCCCGGGGGTCCCCGGTTTCCTCCTGCCGGTCATCTGGCTTTTGCCCATCTTCCGGCCCTCCCTTTGCTTCTCCTTCTTTAGACGTATTTCCAGCGGAGGCGTTTCCCGTGGAATCTCCGGCTTTTGAATCCTCCTGGGCGCCAGCTTCCGAAGATATTCCTTCTGTAATTGGTTCGCTGATGGAAAACTCCTGCTTACTTTCTTCTCCCTTTCCGCAAGCTGTCACACATGTCAGAGTCAAAATGACAGCGGCCAACACCATTCTTCTTTTCATCTTCAAATTCCCCTTTTCATTTTCATTTATCTTCCGATTCTGCAGCCCTGACTGCATCAGCGTTTGCTGTCCGAGAAAGCGGCTGCTTCCTTTATCCATCCCATCAATTCATCGTCTATTTCTCCTGCTTTGGAGAGCAGTACGTGATGCGTCCATCGTCCGGGGTATGGCTCCACCGCCGCATCTA
>CAOKJI010000461.1 GCA_948468495.1 uncultured Dorea sp.
CCATCCGTAATCATCCGGCCCCTCCCCGTACACCAGTATTTTCATATGCTTCATCAGGCGTTACCTCCGGCAAGCAGCTCATCAATGATTTCCGAATTACTCATATTCATAAATAATTCTCCCGGATATAAATAGCTCATTTTTTCATTCAATTCATCGCTGTCGGTAAGCTTGCTGCATCTGCATGCCCCGGTATCCGGTTCACGATACATATACCGAATATTATTTTTATCCACATAATCCAAAAATATTGGGCTGTGTGTCGTAACGATCATCTGATTGTGCTTGTCCCTACAGTTCTCTTCCAAAATCTGGATGATTTTTTCGGCATAATCCAAATTAATACCATTTTCTATCTCATCCAGCAAAAAAACTCCCTTCTTTTCAATCTCGCAAATAGCAAGAAAAGCCAGTAACCGGAGCATACCGTCACTCATGTTTTTCGACTCAATCAGCAATGTATTTTGATTATATTTTTCTTCCGCAATCAGCTGAATCCTGTCCGTTTTTTCTTTGACTTTAGTATCAATCTTAACGACTCTTTCCTTCAGCACATCCTTAATTTTTTCAGAAAACCGATTCTTTTGCTCCTGATTCATCGACTGAATAAATACCGTCAGCTTTTCTCCCGAACTTCCAATCGTGTCCACCTCTCCTCTGCCGGAAAGTCTCATTTTTTCTGGGGACAGCAATTCAAAAGATTCAGAACTCTGCCAAAATTCTTTTAAAGCCTTCAATATGGGATATTCACTGAAATCCATCATTTTTAAAAGCGAAGCGTTCGTTTGAAATTTCGGTAATAACATCATCTTGCCGTCAGCGCCAGTGCCATTCTGAATAAAATTAGGAATAGCAGTATCATTCTGAGATGAATATGCCAGTATATCTTCCCCGTCGTCAAGCCACACTGTTTCCTGTTCCAGTTCAAATATATTTTTCTCTGGAAACGCCAGGATTTTAATTTCCCAACGCACCGGAACTATCTCGGATTCCACAAATAATTCTATCTCGCATATAATCGTAATTCTCTGAGAGCTCTGTAGTTGTGACTTAATATCCGAAACTTTCCATCCCCGTCTCTCTAAAATAACTCCAAAATCTTCTCTTACTAAGTTAGCCAGAAAGTCCAATACCTGCAGTACCGTACTTTTCCCTGACATATTATTCCCGACGATTACTGTGAACCGGTCAAAATCCATCTGAAACTGATGGAGAGCTTTAAAATTATCTACATATATCCATTTTATCAACCGTTATACCTCCGCCTGCTGCTTCCTTTAAAATGCGTCCCCCAAATCGCCTGTTTCCCACAGTTTGGAGACACGTTCTCATACATCCTTATATTCCTCCAGTCTCCGATACCCCTGATAAATCCGCGAGGACATAACTCCCTTCAGCACATTCGCCGCGCAGCGTTTCACATCCTCCGCCGCTATCATCCCATCTTCCACAGCCTTCACAATCTCTTTCACCGCCGCCTTATTTCCCGGCATAATCAAATCGTTGCCTGCTTCGATTGCCGACATATGGCTTCCCACGTTCTTACCGGTCGCGAACCAGTCTGTCATCACCAACCCCTGAAATCCCCACTCATTCCGAAGCACCTTCGTCAACAAATCGTAACTGTTGTTCACATACATGCCGTTTATCTTATTGTAGCTGCTCATCACAGCGCCGGGAGCCGACCTTTTCACCGCAATCTCAAAACCTTTCAGATAAATCTCCCGGAGAGCCCTCTCTCCCACATTCGCATTGGTCTGATTCCGGTTATCCTCCTGATTATTGCAGCAAAAATGCTTGAGAGTCGCATAACAGCCCCGGTTCTTTTGTACTCCGCTTGTAATGGCCGCAGCAAAAGTCCCAGAAAGAAGCGGGTCCTCTGAATAATATTCAAAATTTCTCCCGCACAACGGATTCCTGTGAATGTTCATTCCCGGCGCCAGCCAGTAGGTTACGCCATACGCCTTCATCTCTTCACCCACAGCCCCGCCAACCTGTTCTGCCAGCTCCAGGTTCCAGGTCTGGGCAATCGCAAGCCCCACCGGAAACGCTGTTGTAAATTGATAAACCAGAGGATGCTTATCCGGAGCTGCAAACATCACCTTCTTTACCATTTCCGGAAAATAGCCAAACAGCTCCAAATTCGGCTCCACTGCCTTTAATTTCCCGGACCGGGTCACCGCGGTGCGCTGCTGCAGCCTTAATCCCGCCGGTCCGTCTGCCAGGGACACATTGGGAATCCCCTTTTCCAACAGCTTCGCCGTTGTTGAACCTGCCGAACCTGGCGCCTCAAAGAACCGTTTTCCGGACATTCCTTCCCCTACAGTTAAGAACGTCATCTCTTCTAATGATAGACGATCTAAGAATGTATCTGTCTCCGGTGAATGATAGATCTCCGGCGTCTGATAGTGATAAGTCTCACATGGGATATCCTTTTCGCGGATTTTAATCCGGGGGATATCCTCTGCGATTACCTCTTCCGGAAGCAGCGGCGGTTGCATTTCCTTCGTCTCCCCATTTTCGCAGATACGGCAGTGTCTGGATATTACCGCTTCCTTTTTCAATGTCAACACAGCGCTTGCTCTTGTATTGCGGCTGGAATTTCCTACCCGCACCAGATAATCGCCCTGCTCCAACACCGTCGTCGCGTCCTCTGTCCGGTAGCTTGCAAGGTCTGTGACGTCAAAGCTTAATTTCATCTTCTCACTTGCTCCGGGCTCCAGTTTCTTTGTCTTGGCAAATGCGACAAGCCTCTGGTATTCTTTTGACTGCCCGTCCTGGGGACAGCTGACG
>CAOKJI010000462.1 GCA_948468495.1 uncultured Dorea sp.
TCGTAAGTACCTCTGCCACCCGTCATAGAACGAAGAACCGTACAGTATCCGAACAATCCTGTCATCGGCACGTCCGCCTCAATCGCTGTACGGCCGCCGCCTACCGGATTCATACCAAGCACGCGGCCGCGGCGCTTATTCAAATCGCCCATTACGTCGCCGGTGTAATCGTCCGGAACGGTAACCTTCACCGATGCGATAGGCTCTAAGAGCACCGGTCCTGCTTCCATGAATCCCTTCTTGAATGCCTGAATCGTAGCCGTCTTAAACGCCATCTCCGAGGAATCCACTGGATGGTAAGATCCATCATACAGAATCGCTTTCACGCCGACTACCGGATAACCGGCCAAAGGTCCTTTCAGGACGGATTCCTGCAGCCCCTTCTCTACAGCCGGGAAGTAATTCTTCGGAACCGCTCCTCCGACTACCACTTCCTCAAATACATAAGGCGTCTCCAGATCGCCGGACGGCTCGAACTTCATCTTAACATGACCATACTGCCCATGTCCGCCGGACTGTTTCTTATACTTGGTATCTACGTCCGAATTCTTCTTCAGGGTCTCCCGGAATGCAACTCTCGGCGTCTCCAGCGTAATCTCGCATTTGTATCTTGCAGACAGTTTGCTTGCGATGATTTCAAGGTGCTGGTCTCCCATACCGTAAATCAGGGTCTGACGATTCTCGCTGTCGTTCACCACTTTAATCGTAACATCCTCCGCCATCATCCTCTGCAAAGCCTGGGATACCTTATCCTCATCTCCTTTGTTCTTGCAGGAATACTTCATATATGTATAAGGCTTGGAATATTCGGTCTTTCCAAACAGAACCTGATTTGCCTTGGTAGACAGGGTATCGCCGGTCCTAGTATTGCCCAGCTTCGCAATCGCGCCGATATCGCCGGCAAACATCTCGCTTACTTCTACCGGTTTGTTGCCGCACATGGTATAAATCTTGCCAAGCTTCTCCTCCGCCTCTGCGCCTGCATTATACAGTACATCATCGCCCTTCAGCACGCCGGAGCATACCTTAACAAAGGAATATTTACCAATAAACGGGTCAACCATCGTCTTAAATACATAAGCGCTCTTTGCAGCGGCAAAATTATAATTCGCCTCAAACATCTCATTGGTTGTGCGGTTAATTCCGACACACTCTCTGCAGTCCGGGCTTGGGAAGAAACGAACGATATCGGATAACAAATTCGCTACGCCCTGCGCCTGAACATTGGACCCCATAGCAACCGGAACAATGCTGCCGCTCATAACCTCTGTACGCATCGCCGCGCGAATCTCTTCTACCGAAAATTCATCCCCTTCAAAATACCTGTCCATAAACTCATCGCTGGTCTCCGCCACCGACTCTAACAGCTTCTCACGATAGTTCTCTACATACTCCATGCAGTAATCCGGAATCTCGCACTCTTCCCTCGTACCGATGCCTGTGTACTTCCTTCCCGCATTCTTAATAATATTCACATAACCCACAAGCTTCTCATTCTCGCGAATCGGTGAAAAATGCGGCGCAATCATCTTGCCGTACTTCTCTGTCAGATCTTCTACAATCTGACGGAAGCTGGCGTCGTCCACGTCCATCTCAGTTACATATATCATACGGGGCAGATTATACTTATCGCACAAATCCCACGCCTTCTCCGTACCTACTTCCACGCCCGCTTTTCCCGACACTACAATAATCGCCGCGTCCGCCGCGCTGGCCGCCTCTTCCGCCTCGCCGACGAAATCAAAATATCCGGGAGTATCCAGCACGTTAATCTTCGCCTTCTCCCACTCAATCGGCACCAGGGTTGTACCAATTGAAAATCCGCGTTTCTGTTCCTCTTTATCAAAATCGCTGATCGTATTACCGTCGGTTACCTTTCCCATACGGTTCACTGCGCCTGATACATAAGCCATGGCCTCGACAAGACTTGTCTTTCCACATCCTCCATGTCCCAGCAGAACTACGTTTCTGATCTCGTCTGTTCTGTATACCTTCATATTCGCTGCCTCCTTAATATAAGTTCTCATGGATATATTGTACTAAATTTTCTTCCATGTTACAACTCTTTTATTAACTTTTAACAAAGCTAAGGTTCAGCCTTGGCAAAACTGTAACTGAGTCACTTTCTTACGGTCTGCGCAGTGAAATCGCAGACCTGTGAGCAGTAACGTAATCGATTTCGCTTTCACGCTTTAAAGCATTATATTGTTGACAGAATATATTTTATCCATTAAAATATCTCTATAAAATTCTCTGCCTGTATTAGTGTGCTTTGTTATGCGATGCATGAACAGGCGCTTTTAACGGAAGTGAAATCCACTGCATACGAAAGGAATTACAACTATGAACTCAAAGAAAATCGGCTTTATCGGACTCGGACTCATCGGCGGTTCTATCGCAAAGGCAATCCGTTTTTATTATCCCGATTATGAGATTGTTGCTTTCGATTATGATAAAGAAACGCTCGCCGCCGCCACAAGGGAATCCATCATTCATGTCGCCTGTACCTCCATTGACGGTAATTTCAGATGCTGCGATTACATTTTTCTAAGCGCTCCCGCCGGATTTAATACTTCTTATTTAAAACAGCTGCTTCCATACCTTCACAAAGACCTGATTCTGACCGATGTGGGCAGCGTCAAAACCCCCATTCACCGAGAAGTAGAAAAACTGGGACTGGAAGAATATTTTATCGGCGGACATCCAATGGCCGGCTCTGAGAAGAGCGGATTTGCAAATTCCAGACCTTTGCTGATTGAAAATGCTTATTATATCCTGACGCCGTCTGG
>CAOKJI010000463.1 GCA_948468495.1 uncultured Dorea sp.
CGGGACTTGGACGGGAATTCGTATCTGCCATAACCAACCGCGATTACACGATGATTATGGGGACGACGATTGTTCTGGCAACGTTGGTTATTACGGCGAATGTGATTGTAGACATTCTCTACAAGATCATTGACCCAAGAATTAAATTAAAATAGAGAGCAGGTGCGAAAAGTACGATGAGTAATAAATTTCCCAGTCTTCAGTTGAAAGCAGAAGATTTCATTCCGGCTTCAGCAGAGGAAAAAGAGAGTCTTGTGATAATGCGCAAAAGCATTAATTTCTGGGCGGACGGCATACGCCGCCTGCGTAAAAATAAAATTGCAATGGTCAGTTTGGTTTTTATCATTTTAATTATGATTTTTGCATACGTTCTGCCTGCTTTCTGGCCTTACAGCTATGAGCAGCAGATTAAATACAGCGAGAACTTAGCGCCTTTTGAATACGGTAAGAATGAGCAGGCGCTGATTGATGAGGGGGAAAGTGTGTTTCCCCATATCTGCGGTACGGATAAACTGGGGCGTGACTTTGCGGTCCGTCTTATGATGGGAACCCGGATTAGTCTGAGCGTAGGACTTGTGTGCGCGGCTCTTGTTCTTCTTGTGGGCGCCACATATGGCGCGATAGCGGGATTTGCCGGCGGATGGGTGGATAATATCATGATGCGTATTACGGATATTTTATATACGATACCGGATATTCTTCTGATTATCATTCTTTCCATGGCATTAAAGCCTGCCCTTGAGGATCTGGCGGCCCAGCCCGGATTTGGCTGGATGCAGAAGATGGGGCCGAACCTGATTGCGATTTTCCTTGTGTTCGTGCTGCTTTACTGGGTTGGAATGGCCCGTATTACCCGTTCGCAGGTTTTGATTCTGAAGGAATCAGAGTATGTAACGGCTGCCCGCGCTCTTGGCGCGAGCGGAGGAAGGATTGTTAAGAAGCACCTTCTTACGAATTGTATCGGTACGTTGATTGTTACGACGACACTGCAGATACCTTCTGCAATTTTTACAGAGAGTTACTTAAGCTTCCTCGGATTGGGCGTTGCGGCGCCTATGCCGTCTCTGGGGTCTCTTGCGACGGATGCAGTTAAGGGTATGAATACATATCCGCATCTGTTGATTCTTCCGGCGGTGATGATTAGTGTTGTGATATTGGTGTTTAATCTGTTTGGCGACGGACTTAGAGACGCCTTTGACCCGAAGCTGAAGAACTAAAGGAGGTACGAGTGTTTTGAAAGAGAAACTTTTAGAAATTAAAGATGAATATCTCTCCTTTTTTACTCCGGCCGGCGAGGTGAAGGCTTTGAATGGAGTTTCATTTTCCATGGAGGAAGGAGAAGTTCTTGGAATTGTCGGCGAATCTGGTTCAGGAAAGTCTGTAACCGCATATTCGTTGATGGGTCTTACTGCTTATCCAGGAAAGCTTGTGGGAGGTACAATCCGCTTTAACGGACATCAGGTGGATACGATGACCGAAAAGGAATTCCGCATAATGCGCGGGAATGAAGTATCTATTATTTTCCAAGACCCGATGACAAGTTTGAATCCTGTATATACGATTGGAAATCAAATCAGAGAGGTTATTCTGCTGCACACAGATAAAACCAAAAAGGAAGCGCAGGAACGTGCAAAAGAGCTTCTGGAACTGGTTGGAATCAATGAGCCGGAAAAGCGTCTGAAGCAGTATCCTCACGAATTGTCCGGCGGTATGCGTCAGCGTGTTATGATTGCGATTGCACTGGCCTGCGAGCCAAAGCTTCTGATTGCCGACGAGCCTACGACGGCCCTTGACGTTACGATACAGGCGCAGATATTGGAACTGATGCAGGAACTGAGAGAGAAGCTGGGTATGAGTATTATTATGATTACCCATGATTTAGGCGTGGTCGCAAGCATGTGCGAAAAGATTGCGGTTATGTATGCGGGGCACATTATAGAGTATGGAACGGCGGATGAGATTTTCTATGAGCCGAAGCATGAGTATACAAAGGGACTGATTAAGTCAATCCCGAAGCTTGATACGAAGGAGGACGAACGTCTGGTACCGATTGAAGGGCAGCCGGTTGACCTTCTGAATCCGCCGAAGGGATGTCCTTTTGCGCCCAGATGTGCAAGCTGTATGAAGATTTGTCTCAGTCAGATGCCGCCAAAGACGGAATTAAGCGATACACATTACAGTCATTGCTGGCTGCTTCAGAAAGAACAGTTTGAGGAAGGAGGCAGGGGACTGTGAGTAAACAGGAGATTTTGATGGAAATCCAGCACCTGCAGCAGTATTTTCCAGCAGGAGGATTTGGAAAGAATAAACGTGTTGTGAAAGCGGTGGACGACGTATCCTTCGCAATCCGAAAGGGTGAGACGCTGGGATTGGTAGGAGAGTCGGGCTGCGGAAAGACAACAGTGGGCCGTACCATGCTGCGTTTGTATGAACCTACGGACGGACGTATTATCTACGACGGAAAGACGATATTTGACAGTGGAAAATGCCCGGTGCAGAATCCGGACGGTACGCCGAAGCTGGATGGAAGCGGCAATATCGTTTATGGTACAAAGATTGCGGAGGATATGCTGCCGTATCGGCGCAGGATGCAGATTGTTTTTCAGGACCCTTATGCAAGTCTGGATCCCCGTATGACAATCGGTGATATTGTGGGAGAACCGATTGATATTCACAAACTTGCGGCCAGTAAAGAGGAACGGCGCGACCGTATTCTCAAACTTCTGGAACGGGTAGGCCTTAACAGCGAACATGCGAACCGGTATCCTCATGAATTTTCAGGAGGGCA
>CAOKJI010000464.1 GCA_948468495.1 uncultured Dorea sp.
CTTTGCGCTTTTTTTACTTGTTTCTTTGTACCTGTCTTATAATATATTTGCTCCTGAAACACCCCGCGTCCGCTATGTGTGCAGTACCGGAAGCAATTCCTTAAGGCACCTTAAGACTCTCCATATTGCTCTTTAGCGGAAAATATAGTATGATAGTAAAAATGTTAGAACAAAAGACGGTGATATTTTGATTAAGAATAACCAGCATATATTGAATCGGGTGCATATTTTTCTGGATGCAGCAGTCATTATCGTATCCTATGCTCTGTCATGGTTTTTACGGTTTAAGTCGGGAATATTTCCGGTAGCCGCATGGTATTTATCGCTAAGGGTATATATGTCTGCCCTTATTTTTATTGTTCCCGGATATTTAATCCTGTATTATGTGTTTCAGTTGTATACGCCGAAAAGAGTGCAGGGGCGCAGGTTAGAAGCATGGCATGTAGTTCAGGCTAATACCATAGGATTTATGGCGTTTATTCTGATTTTGTATGTGCGGCATCAGACAAATTTTTCCAGGCGGATGCTGTTTATATTCCTGTGTATCAATATATTTTTGGAAGTACTGATGCGCAATGTGATTCGGATGTTCTTAAGGGAGATTCGGAGCAGGGGACTGAATCAGAAGCATATTCTTCTGATTGGATACAGCAGAGCGGCAGAGCAGTATATTGACCGGATTTTGCAGAATCCCCAGTGGGGATATACCATTCGGGGAATCCTTGCGGACAATTCTCCGAGGGGAACGGAATATAAGGGAATCAGGGTTCTTGGCAGAATTGACAATCTTATGATTGTGCTGCCTCAGAACAGGCTGGATGAGATTGTGATTACACTTGGTCTTGCAGAATATCATAAGCTGGAGCGCATTGTGAAGATGTGCGAAAAGTCTGGCGTGCATACGAAGTTTATTCCGGATTATAATAATGTGATACCTACCAAGCCATATACAGAAGATATCTTAGGGCTTCCGGTGATTAATATCCGCAGAGTTCCTCTAAACGATCCGTTAAATAAGCTGGTGAAGCGGATAATTGATTTGATTGGCGCGACGGTTGCGATAATCCTGTTTTCTCCGGTTATGGCGGGCACAATGATTGCGATTAAACTGACGTCGCCCGGGCCTCTGATTTATAAACAGGAGCGGGTAGGACTGCAGAACAGGCCTTTTGAAATGTACAAGTTCCGTTCCATGGTTGTGCAGGATGAAGAATCTGAAAAGAGGCGATGGACTGTCAAAGACGATCCAAGGGTCACGAAAGTGGGCAGATTCATCCGCAGGACAAGTATTGACGAGCTCCCACAGCTTATCAATGTATTTAAGGGAAATATGAGTCTGGTGGGGCCGAGACCTGAGAGAACGCAGTTTGTGGAGAAATTTAAGGAAGAAGTTCCAAGATATATGATTAAGCATCAGGTAAGGCCGGGACTGACAGGATGGGCGCAGGTGAACGGATATCGGGGAGATACTTCGATAAAGAAGAGAATCGAATGCGATTTGTATTATATAGAAAACTGGACGCTGGGACTGGATTTCAAGATACTGATTATGACTTTTTTTAAGGGTTTTGTCAATAAAAACGCTTATTAAAAGTGTGTAGTCTGTAACAGCGAGGCCGCAGGCTGAACTGTTACTGTAGTTAGGAGAGTTTCGATTATGAGGCAGAGAAACAGTGGCGATATGCTGGACAGAAGGCGGCGTGAGCTGCGCAGGCAGAGACAGAGAAAGAGAAGAAAGCGGAGAATTCTGGTTCTGACTGTGGAGCTCTTATTGTTGTGCATACTGGGAGTTGTGGCTTTCGGTATGTTTAAATTAGATAAACTAAATACTACGTCAATTGATAGTCTCCTGAATAATGGGCTGAGCCAGGAAGGATATATGAACGTAGCGCTATTCGGTACGGATAACCGCGCCGGTGAGACGGACGGAGTGCGAAGCGATTGTATTATTGTGGCCAGTGTTAATAATGAAACCAAGGAAGTAAAACTTTTATCCGTATATCGGGATACTTTTTTAATGACGGGGGACGATATTTTTGATAAAGCAAATTCTGCTTATGCGTCCGGCGGTCCGGAAGCCGCAATTAATATGCTGAACCGGAATCTTGATCTGGATATTGAGAATTATGTAGGGGTTAATTTCCTTGCCCTTGCGGATGTGGTAGATTTGCTGGGAGGGATTGAGCTGGATTTAACGGATGAAGAAGTGGTTCATATGAATAATTATTGTGTGGAGACTTCAGAAATTACCGGAAAAAGCTATGAGAGGATTGAGCCGGAGGTGGCGGGAACTTATCATTTGAACGGAGTTCAGGCCGTTTCTTATACCAGAATCCGCTATACCGCAGGCGGGGATTTTAAACGGACGGAGAGACAGAGGCTGGTTATTAATAAGATTGTTGAAAAAGCAAAAAGTGCGAAATTAGGTACAATAAATGAGATTATTGATACCGTATTTCCGGAGATTTCGACTAGTTTTACTTCTGGAGAGATTTTGAAGCTGAGCGCGGGGCTTTTAAAATATTCGATTGGAGAGACAGAAGGATTTCCGCAGAATACGGCGCTTCCGGAGTCGATACCGGGGTACAGCGGTTCCTATGTGGTACCGGTGGGACTGGAAGAGAATGTGAGAAGAGTCCATGAATTTCTGTTCCCAGAGAAAGAGTACAAGCCCACAGACACACTGACAGAGATTAGTAATGAAATCTGCGATTTGACCGGCGTATACCCGGAAACTGCGGAGGAATAAGATGAAAGATACGAGAATTGACATCGTAATACCGGT
>CAOKJI010000465.1 GCA_948468495.1 uncultured Dorea sp.
GTCTTCGCCTTAGCCTCCCGCACATCTTCCACAATCTCTGTACCGTTCAGAAGATATACGCCTTTATCATAAAGCTTTATCATAGTATTTTCCTCCTGTATTCCAATCTCTTTATTCCTATATTGCAACCCGCGCGTCGCCTGTCCCGTCTGTCAACTATAATCTCCGCCCCGGCACAAACCGCATATTAAATAAGTTTCCTGCTTCCGCAGGCAGGTTCCGAATATTATACTATCAGAAAAGGAGCCGCCGCACAATAGCGGCAGCTCATGTTTTGCTGGTTATCTTTATGGAATATTTTACTGCGAATCCAGATATTTCAGATGGCGTTCCACCATAACCGCAATCTTAAATGTCAATGCATCTTCAAATACCCTTACATCCAGTCCGGTCTTCTTCTGTATCTTTTCCAGCCGGTACACCAGCGTATTACGATGTATAAATAACTGTCTCGCCGTCTCAGAAATATTCAGACTATTGTCAAAGAATGTATACACCGTAATCAGTTCTTCATCATCAAATAACTCCGTTGCATTACCCTCCAGAACCTCTGACAAAAACATCTCGCACAACGACTTCGGAAGCTGATGAATCAGTCTGCCAATTCCCAGTTCATTGTATGCCAGCACACTTCTCTCTCCGTAAAATACGCGCCCTACTTCCAGAGCCATACTTGCTTCCTTATAAGAACGCGACACCCCTTTCAGCTCATCAATAATTGTTCCGTAAGAAATGCGAATCCCAACCATCGCTTCCATACTCAGCGTGTCTACAATCACCTTAGCCAAATGCTGAACTTCCGGATAATCTTCCCCATCCCCTAGTTCCTTGACCAGAATCACATGACTTTCATCCACCGCAGTCACAAAATCCCGTTTTCCCGCTGAGAACAGCCCTTGTAAAGTCTCCAAAATCAGATTCTCGCCTTCATTCTTCGGTTCCACAATAAACACGACTCTGCGCTGCTCATTTACAATGCGCATCTTCCTGGCCTGGCTGTAAATATCTACTAGAAGCATATTATCCAGAATCAAATTCTGTATAAAATGATTCTTATCCTGCCGTTCCCTGTATGCCTGAACCAAATTCGACATCTGACTGACTCCAAGTTTTCCTACAATAGAAATATCGGCGCCTTTCCCCTGCAAGGCTAATACATATCCCGGTTCATCATCTATATAAATGGAAAACAGACCGAAGTCCCTCTCAAGCTCCTCCATTAACTCCTGGCGCTCATTCCCTCTCAGAAAATTTCCTACCCGCTCCCCCAATGCCTTTGTAACGGTACTGGTCATAGCCACGCACTCGCCTTTGGCATTCCATACGGAAGCTTCAAGCCCTGAAATCCTCTTAATATCTTGAATAATCTTCTGAATCACCTGGTTTGGCAGCAAAAAATCTCCTCCTTTTATTCCATAATATCCTGCTTTTCCTTCATAATCCGCATCATATAGTCAAATCTTGCAATCTCAATTTCAACCTTCTGATAGCGGATATATCTCCATACCATAAAACCTCCCATTACAATCACCACCATTTTAAACTTTTTCATGACTCTTCTCCTTTTCCACCCCCACGCCAGAAAAGCAGTCAAGCCAGTATTATAAAGTACAATTCACCATAATATGCCGCTGGTGGCACATTGCCTGCGCAATCAATTCTCTTTAAACATCCAGAAAGGCGGTGAATCCCTCACCGCCTTCTGATTTTAGAAAGATAAATGCATCAATGTACGATTACTGCATTGCCAAGCGCAGTACTAATTTGTAATTGTAACCTCAGTCTCTTTGTCAAATACATGAATCTTATCCGGATTGAATGCAAACTTAACACTATCGCCTGTTCTTGCTGTTGTCGTAGGCTCAACTCTTGCAGTCATGCTTGCTCCGGCATAATCAAAGTACAGGAATACCTCAGCGCCAAGCATCTCGTATACACGAATCTTAGCCTCAATCATGGTATCCGGATGGCTCTTCAGATATTCCGGCTCGTCATGTACATCCTCAGGACGAATACCAAGAACAACTGTCTTTCCGTTGTATCCGCCGTCAATCAGCTTCTTAGCCTTAGCAGCCGGAAGCTTAATCTCTGAATCGCCCATCAAAAGGTATACATCCTTGCCTCTTACTTCACACTTCGCATCTGCAAAGTTCATCTGTGGTGATCCGATAAATCCTGCTACGAACAGATTACATGGCGAATCATACAATACCTGAGGAGTATCTACCTGCTGAACAATACCAGCGCTCATAACAACGATTCTTGTACCAAGCGTCATAGCCTCTGTCTGGTCATGTGTTACATAGATAATGGTTGTTCCCAGTCTCTGGTGAAGTCTGGAAATCTCAACACGCATCTGTCCACGAAGCTTAGCATCCAGATTTGAAAGAGGCTCATCCATAAGGAATACCTTAGGATTACGCACGATAGCACGTCCCATAGCAACACGCTGTCTCTGTCCACCGGAAAGAGCCTTCGGCTTACGCTCAAGCAGAGCTTCCAAATCAAGAATTCTTGCCGCCTCACGAACCATCTTGTCAATCTCATCCTTCGGTACTTTTCTTAACTTAAGACCGAACGCCATGTTATCATATACCGTCATATGCGGATACAGCGCGTAGTTCTGGAATACCATCGCGATATCTCTGTCCTTAGGCTCAACATCATTCACCAGCTTGTCACCAATATATAACTCGCCTGAAGAAATATCTTCCAGACCGGCAACCATACGAAGTGTCGTAGACTTACCGCATCCTGAAGGTCCTACGAAAATA
>CAOKJI010000466.1 GCA_948468495.1 uncultured Dorea sp.
GCCCGTTTTGCCGGAGCCTTTGACGCTATAATAACCGTAATCAGACCAACCGACACCCCGGCTGCGATTGCCAGCCAGCTAACTCCAAATACCGGAAGTCCCTCAAAGAGCCCTGGGCTTAAATACCGGAGCATCCCGCACAACCCCCACACTACGAGAACTCCCATCGCCAGCCCAAAGGGAATCGCCGTCTTACACCAGTTAAGCGCTTCCCTCCGCACAAAACGAATCACCTGCTTTCTGGCAGCTCCAAGACAGCGCATCATCCCGAAAAACTCTGTCCTCCGGACAATATTGCTGTTCATGCTGGCCGTAATCATAAAAATCCCCGCAATCACCACTAATACTGCCAAAACCGCCGCTACCAGATAAAACTGCATCATATAGGAATCCCCACTCTGAAACATCAGCATAAGGACCTTCGCATTCTGCCGCACCTGCTCTGGCGAAAGGCCGAACTGAGCGCTGATTTCATCAATTGCTTTCTGGATTCGGCAAAATTTCCGAAACTGTACAAAATACAGCATCTCTTTTGCCGCTCCTCTTTCTTCTGTATACAGCTCCAGGAAAGAATCGGTGTTAAGGAAAACGCACAAAGCATCCATTTCGGCAGTCAGCGCCGTATTCTTCGCAATTCCGGTAATCCGGTACTGTTTTGCACCGCCCTCAGGAGTATCCAGATAAATGGTATCCCCAATCTCTGCACCCAATCTGGTTCTTGCATTTTCATTGACGACGATCTCCTCCGCCGTTTGCGGAAATGTTCCCTCCGCCACTTCTGCATCCGGAATCATTTCCTGAAATTCCATGTCAAATCCACAGATTCCCGTTTCAATTCCTTCTATCCTGTACCCATCCTTCAGGCGGTAATTCAGCGTCCCATACCGGGCAATTCTTTCCACTTCCGGACGAGCCGCAAGCAGCGCTCCCTGCTCTTCATCCATTACAAACGATGCATGCCAGTTCCCATCTGTCTGAATCGCCTGAATCATCTGAGAGCGCATCTCCATATCCGCCATGCCGAAAATAACCGTAACCAGAAATACTGCCAGCACAATGCAGAGTCTGGTCATCCGGTTCTGTTTCCTGTGCTGCTTCGCCTGGATTCTGACCAAATCAAGATAATGTTTCATTTCCCCTCACCCCCAAGCTCGCAGAGTTCTCCGTCCGCAACCCGAAACACCCGGTCTGCATACGCCGTCAGATTCATATTATGGGTAATCATCAGAACCGTCTGCTGGTAATGTCTGGACGCTCTGCACAAAAGGTCCATCACATCCTGACTGCTCTGGGAGTCCAAATTCCCGGTAGGTTCGTCGGCAAGAACTAACGCCGGACGCGTAATGAGCGCACGCCCAATCGCCACCCGCTGCTGCTGTCCGCCAGAGAGCTGCCCCGGCAGATGTCTTCTTCTGTCAGCAAGCCCTAATATCTCCAGCATCTCATCCACCCGCTCCTGATTTGGCTTCTGATAATCCAGCAGGAGAGGAAAGATTACATTCTGCTCCACATCAAGTTCCGGAATCAGATGAAACGACTGGAAGATAAATCCGATATTCTGTCTGCGGAAGACGGTCCGCTCATTCTCTCTCATGGCAAACAAATCTCTTCCATTGATGGATACCTTTCCCTCATTTGCCTCATCCAGTCCGCCAATACAGTTCAGAAGCGTACTCTTCCCGGAACCGGATGCTCCCACAACCGCGCCGAACTCTCCTCTCTGCATAGAGAACGAGACCTGTTTCAACGCCTCCACGCGGACTTCTCCTGCTCCATAAACCTTGCTTAGATTTTCTACTTTTAATATCTCCATTTACATGCCCCTTTCTTAATCTGCAGACGGATATCCGAATTACATAACAAATGCCCTTCGGATATTCCGTAATGCATTTTCTTACTATGACAGCATAGCATTTTCACCTTACATCTGAGTGAATCATAGCTTACAGTTCAGTAATATAGAATACGCTTTGCTACATTCCCACGCCGGGCGCAGTCGCTTGCAGCACACTCTATCTTCGCGCGGGTACCCACGCTCTAGAGCGTGCGCATCCTCCCGGAGTATTCTTATCATATAAGAAAGGTCATACAGAACAGGCTCCCCTCTCCAGGACTGCTTTGCACTGACAAATTTCCTCCCTGCCCTTCCACAATTGCTTTCGCCAGGGAAAGACCAAGGCCCGCTCCTTGTCTGTGCTTCGAGTTCCCGCTCCTGTAAAACTGCTTGAAAATATGGTGAATATCCTCTTCCCGAATTCCGCATCCATTGTCTTCCACCATCAGGCGTACAACCGCCGGAGCCTGTTTCCAGGATATCCGGATAACACATCCCGCTTCCGTATGCTCCAGCGCATTTTTCACAAGATTTCCGAGCGCCTCTGCCGTCCACTCCCAATCGCAGATAAGCGTCTCCTCTATTTCGCCCTCTATTATCATTTCCTTCCCCTCACGCTTCGCACGTTCCTGAAAGTCATCCACAGCCTGTTTCACGACCTCGGATATAAGATATTCCTGTTTATCAAAAACGATATTTCCCGTATCCAGCCGCGCCATTTTCAGAAGGGACTGGATTAACCGCTCCATCCGCTCTATCGATTGCAGAGATTTCTGCGAAAACCGCCTCGCCAGTTCTTCATTCTCCGGCTCTTCCATGATAATTTCCATATACATACTCAATGCTGCAAGAGGGGTTTTTAACTGATGGGAAATATTAGAAATCATGTCTTTTAGAAATTGTTTCGTCCTTTGCTCCATCTCGCTCTTTGCC
>CAOKJI010000467.1 GCA_948468495.1 uncultured Dorea sp.
TACCTTAATTAGGGAGTCCTATTCAGGAAAACAGGCAAATGAAACACAAGGTTACTGCGTGCGAATCATGCCAGATATAATGTCAGATAATAGATAATAGGCGCCGTAAAAATCACGCTGTCAAAACGGTCAAGGATTCCCCCATGACCGGGTATCAGCTTCCCATAATCCTTAATCTCGTGATTTCTCTTAATCGCAGACGCACACAAATCCCCAATCTGGGAAATCCCTCCTCCAACTCCGCAAATTACTGCGCAGAGCAGAGGGCTTACCGTCGCTCCCGCAAACTGATTCATCGCAGCCGCAAAAACAGCCCCTAAAAGCGCGGCGCCCGCAACCCCTCCAACGCCTCCTTCCACCGACTTTTTCGGACTTAACACCGGAGCCATCTTATGCTTGCCAAAGAGCACACCCACACAGTACGCACAGGTATCGCATCCCCAGGAACTTAAGAAAATCAGCCATACCATCACTCCGCCATCCGGCAGTTCTCTGGTCTGATACACAAACGACAGCATTACCGCTACATAGAATACTCCAAAGAACGCCATCGTCACCTGTTCCGCACGAAACTTCGGGTACGCAAATACATAAACCGCCATCACCAACATCAGAAACAAAATAAATAAAGGCACCGCATATTCCATTCTATTCAGCTCGATAAGCACATAATAACCAATCGCCGCCAAATATCCTGCAACGCCCAGCGCATGATTCTGTATCTTTACCACCTTATACAACTCCGTCAAACCAATCAGGCTGGCCGTCAGTAAAATCCCATACAACAGCGGGCCGCCGCATCCCACCGTAACAACCAGCACAATCACCAGCACAATCCCGCTGAGCAGTCTTGTCTTAAACATCCGTTACCTCCTTCACGCCCCCGAAGCGTCTGTCTCTTGCATGATATGCCTCAATTGCTTTCACAAGTTCCTCCTTTGTAAAATCCGGCCAGTGTACCTTAGCAAAATAAAACTCGGTATAAGCAAGCTGCCACAGCAGAAAATTCGACAGCCTCTGCTCCCCGCTGGTACGAATCAGCAAATCCGGGTCCGGAATCCCTCTCGTATCCAGATAGTCTTCCAGCACGTCTTCCCGAATCTCTTCCGGCTTCATCTTCCCATCCGCACAGTCCTTTGCAAGACTCCGGACCGCCCGAATCATCTCATCCCTGCTTCCATAATTAATGGCAATCTGAAAATTCAGACCCCCGTTATGCTTCGTAGCCTCCTCCAGCTCCAGAATCCTCTTCCGGATATCTGCATCAAGCCTTGTAATATCTCCAATTACACGCACCTTCATATCATTCTTTGCCGCAGTCGTAAGACAGGTCTTCATATAATTACGAAGAAGCCGCATCAGCGCATTTACCTCCTCTGCCGGCCTGTTCCAGTTCTCTGTAGAAAACGCATACACTGTCAGGTACTTAATTCCCATCCTCCACGCCTCTTCACAGATTCGTTCCACATTCTTACTGCCCTGGGCATGGCCGTAATTGCGCGGCATTCCTTTGGATTTCGCCCAGCGCCCGTTTCCGTCTAATATAATCGCAACATGCTGCGGTACATTCATATTTTAACCCTCCTGTCCGGCTGTATACCCTGAAAATATGCACAAAATTGCCGGCTGTCTTTTTCTGAAACCTGCTGCCCATCCCTTGTGCAAAAATCTCCGCCTCAGATCCTTTCAAATATCCCGGCAACGTCAAACAGAGACGGAACAAGCGTCCCATCCCTGTATACCCTCCGGGCATCCCATCATGGCCATTCGGCCGTCTCACATAGTATATCTTTCCCCATGTAACTCTGTGCTAAACCGTCATTACCTCTTTTGATTTGGTCTCTACCGACTTATCCACCTCTTTGATGTACTTATCGGTCAGCTTCTGAAGCTGCGTCTCCATATCCTTAATCTCATCCTCGGAAATATCGCTTCCCTTTAACTTCTTCAGGCTGTCGTTGCCGTCCCGGCGGATATTCCGAACCGCAACCTTCGCCTGTTCTCCCTTTTTCTTAACATCCTTCACCAGTTCTTTTCTGCGGTCCTCCGTAAGTTCCGGAAATACCAGACGCACTACCTGGCCGTCATTGGTAGGATTAATTCCGATATCCGACATATTGATTGCCTTCTCAATCACCTTAATCATACTTCTCTCCCAAGGCTGAATTACAATCATCCTTGCCTCCGGAACAGAAATATTCCCCACCTGCTGAAGCGGCGTCGGTGTTCCGTAATAATCAACCATAATCTTATTCAGAATATTCGGATTCGCACGTCCCGCACGAATCGTCATCAGATCTGACTCGAGACTTCCAATTGTCTTCTTCATCTTATCCTCGTATACCTGTAATCTTTCATTCATCGCCTTATCCTCCCTTATTTAAACAGTCACCTTTGTGCCTGTAAATGTACCTGACATAGTTTCCACAATACTATTCTCTTCATTCAAGCCAAATACCAGCATGGGCATCCGATTCTCCATGCATAGAATCGACGCCGTTAAATCAACCGCTGCCAGCTTCTTATCAATAACCTCCTGGATAGAAATCTCATCATACTTCCTCGCCGCCGGATTCACCTTCGGATCACTGTCATAGATTCCGTCAATCGCCTTAGCAAGAAGCATAGCGTCCGCTTCTATCTCAATTGCCCGGAGAACCGCTCCTGTATCGGTTGAAAAATACGGATGCCCGGTTCCTCCCGCAAAGAAGATTACTTTTCCCTCTTCCAGAGCCTTTATGGCGCTGTCTT
>CAOKJI010000468.1 GCA_948468495.1 uncultured Dorea sp.
TAATAAAACAATGGAACACTACCGTAGTTCCGGCAATTTGATGGAGGCGCTGATTAAAGGAGCCGAATATGGAAGACTGCAATACTCGCAGAAGATGAGTTCGGGAGATTTGAAAGAGATCTACAGATATAAAAACAGTGGATTTTACTGGAATGAATTTTTTGGAAATCGGTTAAGGCATGAAAACGGCTATCATGATAAAAACGGAAGTACATACGAGCAGTATATGATGGGATGGCTGGATTTTAAGAGTAGCTTAGATGACGGAGATAGTGTGAGGATGAATCTGCTTCTGCGGTCCGTTGATTCTTATTCTATGAATCAGAAAGGGAATTGGGTAAGTGAAAATGCATAAGAGACGGCCTTTATCACAGATCAAACTGTCAGATTCACAGAAGGAGAAACTGAATGAGGAGATCAGGGCATTCTATCTGGATGTTCGCGGAGAAGAGATCGGGATGATCGAACAAATGCAGATACTGGAGTTGTTTGAGCAGAGATTGGCGCCGATTATTTATAATAAGGCGTTGGACGATGCAAAAAAGTGGTTTGGCCAGATGATGGATAATATAGATTCCGACTTTTATGCATTATATAAGGAACTGCTCTAATGCTTTTTAAATCAATACCGCGGCTTCTGTTTCGTTTATGAAATACCGTTTATGAGAGAACCATGCATAGGTGGTTGTATGAGATGCGTTAGTAGATTCAAAGGAGAGGTCGGAATAATTTTAAGTATGATTAATACCTGCGCCAAATCAGGCTCGAAAATGTGCTATAATATGAAAAGTACAAGTTGTAATTCTATATTTCAGAAAGGATTATTTTTATGGAAGTAGGGTTTTATACAAATAATTTTGTGAATTCGTATAATAGCAAAAGAGTCAGAGGCCAGAAGGAGTTTAATGGTTTGGACATTTTAGGCTCATCATCAAAAGAGGTGAAAGATGCCTGGAATAAAGCAGAGAAAGCAAGCGGTGTGAATGGGTATGGAATGAATTCTGATGGTAAGATGACCCAGTTGACGACATTGTTTGCGATGTCAATGGAGAGCAGGTATAACGGCGAAGAACAGGATATCCTGGGAAATACTGTATATTCGGCGAAAAGAACGGTCCAAAAGGCGCTTGACAGATTAGGAACCCCTCAAAACAGTAAAGAGAAAAAAGAGAAAGATTTTTATGAATATTTTTTGAGTTATTTAGCTTAAGGCGGCATAAAACGTGTGCAGGATTCGAATAGGTTAAATATAAGGAGGCAGGTTTTTAATGATCGATATTTCTTGTAAAAATTATTTTTCGGCGGCAGATCAGTCAGGATACCAGGCGGCGAACAGAAGCAGAAAAAGAAACCCGAATGATATGTTCAAGACACAAATAATCGGTAATACAGTCTATATTGAACAGACGTCTGTGGGAAGAGGGATCAGTTGGAGTGATGTGAGGAAGATACCGGGTAAGTATGCTTTAAAAGACGGGAATTCAATTACAATGTATCATACTGTGGGCGAATGCGGGTATGAATTTTTCCATGCCGCCGAATCTACGGAGGAGAACCCGGTATTGGTTGCAAAAGGCGTTGATATGTACGGGACGTATTTTGAGGAAAAGATTGATGTGAAGCAGATCAATCCTTACAATACAAGCACCCTTGAATTGCAGGCATTGAGTCATTTCAAGCCGGATAAAACGATGACGAATCCTTACGATTGTATGGAGGGACAGGAAAAAGACCTTAGAGAAAGGATTAATTATGTTGCCGGAGCCCAGAACCTGATTGCGACATGGAAAAGAATTGGCCATTCCGGACAGGCAGCTCAATGGAGAGATGAGCTTAATTTCCTGCTTGGTTATACGGAGAATACTGCCGAAGCAGGCGGCGCCGGGAGTGAATACAAAGTAAATGAGGCTCTTTTTGAAGGTATATCCGAGGGATATAAGAGGAATATGGAATTGTACTGCGATGCCGCAAGGGAGAGGCTGGCGGCCAGTATAGCGAAAAGGTGTTCGGAAGATCTTCTGAACCTTTTATAGGAACTGAAAAGAAAGGCAGAAGCCTTAGATACCTTTCTTTTCCATCCTGAGGTTATTGCGGTTTACAATAATGTTGATGTAATTCGTATATTTTTTGCCGTATTAGCGCTGTCAGTTCCGGTGGTTCTAATACGGTGGCATTGCTGCCAAATGGAAGGATATAATCGGCCGTCCATTCCAGAGCAGCATGGTTTATCTCCATATCGATGATTCCGCCTCCTGTTGGTAATGTTTTTAATCCGTTTGCAAGTAAACATTCACTTTCACAGCGTTTAACACCTATATCTGTCAGTTCAATCTTCAGGCGGTAATCATTCTGGACTTCTGTTTTTTCAAGATATTCCTGAATAGACGCAGGGATAGGGTATTTACCTTTTGGACAGGAGGTTTCTTCTAAGATTTCTTTGATACGGTCAACCCTGAATACTCTGATTTGTTTTGCTGCGGTACAATAGGCGGGACAGTACCATAGCCCATTCATGGCATATAAGCCTACGGGTATAATTGTGCGCGTACTTTCAGAATAAGCCGACGAATACCGTATTGTTGCGGCATAACGTTTTATGGCGATAAGGAACATAGATTTAAGCAGCGGCGAATCACAATGTCTGTCCGGAATCCAGAATACAATTTTGTTTTGAAGCTGCGAGATACTGTTTTGTACATCTAATGGCAGACAATTCAAAAATTTTTTCAACATGGATATGGTTTCCTG
>CAOKJI010000469.1 GCA_948468495.1 uncultured Dorea sp.
GTTAATCTGGATGGCCGTAACCGGATTTAAGACCAATCAGGAGATGTTTCTTGCTCCCTTCGCCCTGCCGGAGAAATGGGTGTGGCAGAACTATGTGGATGCATGGAACCAGGGAATCGGCGTTTATCTGAAAAACAGCGTGGTGATTACGGTTCTGGCAACGGCTTTATCTACGTTCGTGAGCTGTCTGGCGGCGTATCCGCTGGCAAGGCTGAATTTTAAGAGCAAAAAGGTATGGGTATATTTGATTCTGGGAGGGCTGATGTTAGCGCCCCAGTCGTCGGTAATCTCGCTGTTTAAAATGGTTAAAATCGCCGGACTGTATGATACGCAGACGTCGCTGGTACTGATTGACGCGGCATTTCGGATTCCATTTGCGACCTTTTTGATTATGACATTTTACAAAAGTATCAGTTACAGTCTAGATGAGTCCGCGTACATTGACGGTGCGACGACCTGGCAGATTTTCTGCAAAATTATCGTGCCTTTAAGCAAGCCGATTATTGCATCCTGCGCGATTGTTTCGTTCCGGGCGGTGTGGAATGAGTTGATGTTTGCAAATATTATGCTGCAGAGTACGGCAAAGAAGACGGTTCCGGTGGGGCTTATGAATTTTCAGGGTATGACGACGACCAACTGGACGCTGGTGGTTGCCAGTATGGTAATCGCTTCTCTTCCGCTGGTGGTTGCGTTCTTAGCGCTGCAGCGGCAGTTTGTACGGGGCCTTACGGCGGGAAGTGTAAAGGGGTAGAATATGAAGAATTTAAAGGAGTCACAGATTTTAACGTCGAATTATCCCTATGGAAGATATTCGCTGGATTATGCGCTGGATTCCCTCCGGCGCATCGGCGGAGAAAAGATGGAATTCTATGCCTGTTTTCCACATTTTCATATAGACGACGCAGAGTACAGTGATTTGAAAGCGCTGAAGTCTAAGTTGAATGACCGCGGGTTAAAGGTGGAATGCTTTACGCCGGAACAGTGTCTGTATCCGGTAAATATTGCGGCAAAGAATGTAAATGCAAGAAAGCGGAGTCTTGACGTGTTCAAAAAGTCGATTCTCTGCGGCGCGGAACTGGGGGCGGAATACGTGGTGGTTCTGGCGGGTTACGGAACGCTGGATGAGGACGAGAGATTCGTATGGGCCAGGTCTGTGGAGTCGCTGGGGATTCTGGGGGACGCTGCCGCAGGGTGCGGGGTAACGCTGGTGCTGGAAACTTCTCCAAGGGAATATACCACGACTCACAATTCCAGAGACGTGGTTCGCATGATAAGGGAGGTTGGCTCGCCGGCAATCAAAGGAATGATTGATACAGCGACCCTTGGCTATTCCGGGGAAACCATGAGACAGGCAATCAGAGATTTGGAAGGGAATCTAAGACATGTGCATGTTGCGGACGGCATACCGAACGGACATCTGATTCTGGGAGAAGGGAATTTAAATCTTCGGGAAATGCTCCAGGAGCTTGACGAGAGCGGATACGAAGGATTTTTAAGTCTGGAAATACTGAATGACAGATATATGAGAGAGCCGGAGAAGGCAATGGAGATTTCTTATCAGAAGCTGAAAGAATATATCAATATTTAAAGGAGAGTGTTACAATGGAAATCAGAGAACTTATGGAGAAAATTATCAAAGGAATGGAAGCGGAAGGCGGCCTTCAGAGCGTGGTATGGGTAGCGGCGGGCGGTTCTCATGACGGCCACTATGCGGCGCAGTATTTTATGGATCATGAATCCAGCGTTGTCCGTTCCCAGATGATTACCAGTAATGAGTTTGTATATGCGCCGCCGAAACGAGTGGGAAAGAACACAATTGTGGTGGCTACTTCCATGAGAGGAACAAAGGAAACCATTGAAGCAGCGAAGGTTGCAAAGAAGCTGGGGGCAGTAACAATCAGCCAGTATGTAGAGGAATCCGGACTTACAGAAGTTTGTGACTACAATGTGCAGTACGGAAGCATCTGGGAGGATGATAAGGACCAGAGCAGGACGAACGCCGGGAATGCGCTGCGTATGGCTATGGCAATCGTAGATATCGTAGAAGGGTATGAGAATTACGCAGACGCTATGGATGCATTTACCAGGGTGCAGCCGGCATACGTAAAAGCCAGGGAATACTGTGCGCCGCTTGCGGCAAAATGGGCGGAGGAAATGAAGAATGAAACTTGTATTACCGTACTGGCAAGCGGCCCGGCATATGGTTCCGGACGGATTTTCTCAACCTGCAATATTCTGGAGATGCTTCAGATTCAGTCTCCCACGTTCAATAGCTGCGATTTCTTCCATGGCCCGTTTGAGATAACGGACAAGAATCAGCCGTTTTTCTTGCTGATTGCCGAGGGAAGAACCAGAAAAGCGGACGAGAGAGCCATTACATTTATGAAGAAATATGCCGGGGAAAAAGTATACATATTGGATGCGAAGGAGCTGGGGTTGGATAATTTGAAGGATTCGGTATCCGAGTATTTCAACCATCTGTTATTTACGCCGGTATTGAATAATGTATATATGAAGGCATTGTCCAGGGCCACCGGGATTGATTATACTACCCGCCGTTATATGTGGAAGGTAGAATACTAAAATAATATCAGAGGAACACCGTCTGTTATGTGTAAAGTCCGGCTGACTGCTGCGGGGAACGCATGACGGGCGGTAGTTTGTATTGCAGCATGGGAAAGAAATGATACATCGGGAGGTCGCAGAATGATAATGGATCATGTAGTTGTTCGGGTGCTGGCGC
>CAOKJI010000470.1 GCA_948468495.1 uncultured Dorea sp.
CCATAACATCTCCTGGAGATATTCCGGGATTTTCCGGCTCATCACACAAAAGACTGGAAAACCTTCTCTATCCTGTTCTAAATATAAAACGTACTTCTTATCAGGAACCAAAAAGCTGCAAAGAACTTGCAATGCTTCTTCCAGCCGGTTCCGGAGCCATTTGGGAATGCGCTTCCTACACCGCCTGATCGTCTCGAACATAAGAGAAGCGCTTTCTTTTAAGGCACTGACACATTCTCCCGTCTGCTGAAATGTGATCCTTTGCTCATGTATAGAGTGATTCCTCTCCGATATGGCATGATTCTCTGCCACTGTCTCAAAGAGTTTCTTCATTATTACTTTTATCCTTCCCGCGCGGATCCCCTGATGTTCCTTCTCCATAAAGTAACAGATTTCCAAAATATCCTCATAACATAGACTCTTCCCGCACATCTGTCCTGCCGCTTCTGCTAACTTGTGAGCCTCATCTATCACCAGTACCCGGTAATCAGACAGCAGCGGCCGGTAACCTTTCACCCTGTGGGACGCATCCGCAAGCAGGTAATTATGGTTACAGATCTGAAAATGGATATCTGCATTCTTCGCCCGCTCCATATAATTCCGATATCGGCATGCGGTTCTCTCCGGACAATTCTTCGGGCAGAACCTTGGAACACATACAAGCCTCTGGTCGAACCCGCTCAGTCCTTGGACTTGATCCATGTCATAGCGTGTTTGAAGCTCCAGCAATGCACTCTTTTGAGCCTCATTTTTCTTCTTGCCGCTAATCGCGGCAATCCGTTGCTTCAGACGGATGTCGCATACGAAATGCTCCTTGCCCTTGCGAACCACAGCTTTCAGCGGTACACGGATGAGTTTTTCTTCCAGCAGGAGCTTCGATAAAAATGGGATATATTCCCGTATGAGAGCCTCCTGCAGCGCGATACTGGAGGTGGAGATTACCGCCGGTTGATTCCCGCGTCCTGTAATTACTCCAAACCTTCCCCCGTATTTTTCCATCATGATACATGCCACAAGATATGCGTAAGTCTTGCCGATCCCCACCCCGGCATCGCAAAGGGCGATCTGCCTGCCCCACAATGCATCCAACATTTCATGACTCAGCTTAAGCTGCTCTTCCCGAACCTTTAAGCCGTTCCTGGGGAGCAGTTCCCGGAAAATATATTCGATTTCCTTGTGCTCTCTCTGCCTGCGGCTACCTATTTTCTTTATCGTCTTAACGTTCTCCATATATCCTTCTCTTCTTCCGGCACCTTCCCGGATTTTCTTTTTTACTTCCACATTCTTCATTACACAGTCCATTTTTCAACCCATCTTCCAGATGAACCAATTTCTTATCATTGTTCTCTCTGCTTTTCAATCTTTCTTCTGGACAAATCGATTTCTTATCATATGGCTTCCTGGCTTCTATGATTGTTATCCATACGAACTACCTTCTTTAACGCATGTCGCTGATACCACATGAATGCGGCCGTAGTTTCCCACGGCCGCATGGTATCTGATATCAACGACACACTTCGATTGATTTCATTTTTCTTACTTTTTTGACACTCGTATTTGACCTCGCATCCCCGACTGCCAGCCATCTCATGCAGTATTGCATAGTGGCAGGGAACATTACAGGCAGGCATCTGGCCGGATGCCGTTCACGGATGTCCGAAAGGTCTTGCTGATTACAACCCAAATTCCATCCCTTGCTCGTTGGCAAATATGTGTATCATTATCCCCCGCGCATAATCCTGGCGGAAAGCCTGCCGTGGCTTATTTTAAGTATAAGGAATCGCTCGAAGCAGAACTGACTGCTGCAGTTCCGTTTGTCCTGGCGCTTATCTTGTCACGCTTCTACTTGCGGGAACGTACCTGTAATGCTGGTATAAAATTATCAATGTGCAGTTGAAGCGGAAAGGTTACAATCTGCCATCTATCATTCACATATCAATCTGGTATATGTAAAATCATAAAGAAAATTGTAACAATATTTCCCCTTCTACTTATTAGCCACCGAAACTCACATTTTTTCTTCACTTTCTGAAAATTTTTTTATTTTTTTCTTTAATCTGTCCATCCGGGTATAGATTGTCTTCTCCGGAAGCCCCATTTCCCTAGAAATTTCATTGACTGAAAATCCCATTATTTTCAGAAGAATAATCTGCAATGTCTTCTTATCCACACCCTTCAGTATACAAAAAATCTTCCTGTCACTTATGTTATCCAATAGTGCGTCGGTCTCTATAATATCTGGTTCTGTATACTCCACAGTCTCCCACTTAGGATATTCTGGATAGTCTGCCCGATGGTTCTGATAAATCCGCTCAGCCTTGAAGTCTTCCCAATCACTTTCTCGTAATTTCTGAATAGAATCTTCCCCCATTCCGCAAGCTCTCAGCTGCTTTTCTTCTTTTGCTTTCCATTGTCTCCATTTCCGTTCTTCTCTCGCTTTGTTATAAGCCATCTTCCTTACCTCCGATTTAAATTTTTTCTGATATCAAATCGAAGTAAGGCGGTGATCTTATCTTATTGTCGAATTTTGCCGCAAAAAAAAATGGCGCAATCTTATTCAAAATTACGCCACTACATCTATTATAATTTAATTTTATTTTACTAAAATATTGATACAACCAAAATTATCCTTTGTATTTCTACTCTCTGACTTCTTTTCAAAATTATGTTTCTATATTGTAAGTAGGAAATAATCCGTATCTGTCAATTCATGTGTATTTCTGATACAA
>CAOKJI010000471.1 GCA_948468495.1 uncultured Dorea sp.
CGGGGAGATTTTCCGGTTTATGAGATGTTCCCATACCGGGTCAGGCTGGATGTGGAGAATCAGGACGTCTACCTTGACCGCAAAAAGATACCTTCTGTGCGCCCCTCAAGCTTTGTAGATACGGTTAAGAAGGGTCAGGAAAAGTTAAATAAAGCTTCCTTCAACGCCGTTAATTTTGCCAGCGAGCTTGCATCCGCCTACGACACAGCCATCCTCAAGCTGAATAAGCGGCCTGATACGGATATTTATCTCAACAGTCTTTATAAATTCCTGGCTCCTATGGGACGGTTCCGCAAAGAATACGACCAGCAGAGCTATGCCTTTGATCTGGCAAGGCTATACAACTCCGGAGAAGAATGGACGAAAGACGGCAGGCGCATCCAGTTTGGCCCGTCCCGGGAAGGCAAGAAGACGATTCGTATTCTGGATAAAGAAGGCAAAGCCCAGTTCCTTGCCACCATCCGTTTTATTAGTAAAGACGCAGAGGTAGACGAATGATAATGGAGCAGAATGAATTAACCAGCCTGCCGGAACCGGCTTTCCCGCTTCCGGCAGAATCTCTTACCTGCGGAATTGACTTCCTGACAGATTTCTGGCGGGAAAAATACCTGCAGGAATATATCCGAAACGGTGGCAGTAAGATAAAGTTTGTCACCGGGCGCACCGGCAGCGGAAAGACCCATTTTCTGCGGCTGATGACTTCCATCGCCCGGAAGGAGAACTATATAACCGCAGATTTTTCCGCGAAAAATGTCTGGATGCATGATTTCCGGGAAATCTACATCGAAATTTTCCGTCAGTGCGATATTATGGAATGCCTTACTGCAATCAGTTACCATCTAATCGAAGAAATGGGATTTGATCATAACGAAATTCCGGAAGGAATGCGGTTTATCGACTATCTGTCCCAGAACGGTTTCGGCGACGCCCTGACCAGAAGGGAAATCCGCACCCAGCTGCGGCAAATCTTCTTAGAGAATCCCATGTTAGATAATAATTTCGCTCTTGCCTGCAGCATGCTTACCGGAAGCGTCTTAGGCTATCCGGTGTTGGAAGAACAGAATAAAGAACTGCTGCTGGCATGGTTAGAGGGCGACCGCACCATCAAGCTCTCACAACTGAGAGCGCTGGACTTCTACCCCAGCCGCATTACCAAATACAATGCCAGACATATGCTTCGCTCTCTGGCAGAGGTGATTCGCATGGGCGGCTTTTCCGGATTATTTATCACCATTGACAACCTGGAAATCCTCGTCAGTCGTTCCAGCTTAGAGCTGGTGCATTATACCAAAATGAAGCGGGAAGACACCTATGAAAGCATCCGGCAGCTCATCGACGACATAGACAGCATGAAAAATATTATGTTTGTCTACGCATTTGACCGGGAGCTGATTGACAACGAAAATATGGGCCTGAAATCGTATCAGGCGCTGTGGATGCGGATTCAGAACGAAATCGTGGGAGAGCGGTTCAACCGTTTTACGGATATGGTGGATCTGGACCGGCTGGCGGCGCAGGAATACAGCGCTGACGTCATCGTTTCCATTTCCAAGAGCCTCGCGAAGCTTCAGAACCAGCTTCCCGCCGCTCCTCTGGACAGGAACGCGGCCGCAGATCTTATCGCGCAGGCCCGTACCGGGGCTGTGGGGATTCCGCAGCTCATCCGCAATGCTATGCAGGAGGTGAACACCGATGTATGATATGGAAGCAAGGCATATAATAGAAGCGCTGCGTTCCGGCGTTCCTTCCCGGGCCGTTGGAGAATATTTCTCCGAAGCACGCCCGAAGATTATGAGGGAAATCTCCGGCAGACTGGATATGGTATGCGAGGAACACAAATCAAACGGCATGATTATCAGCGGCAAATACGGAGAAGGCAAGACCCATCTTCTGAATACCGTTTTTAATCTGGCCCATTCCAATAACATGGTGGTTTCCTATCTCTCCCTGAGCAAGGAAACTCCTATGGATAAGCTCTATCTGGTATATCAGAAGGTTCTGCAAAATACCTACCTTCCCAGACGCCAGCAGCCCGGCTTTATACATGAATTGGAAAAAATATCCGCAGGCAGTCCGGTTGCCAATGAGATGCTGCTCTATGCGGCAAAACATCTGGAAACAGATAAGCTGTACTATCTGTTCCGCTCTTACCTGAATACGGAAGACTCGGACGAGAAATTCCTGCTCCAAGCGGATTTGGAAGGCGATTTTATCACGAACGCCTCTTTGAAGAAGATTTACAGGCGTATTTTCGGACAGTCTGTAAAGTATAACGTTAATTTCTCCAAGACAAAGCACTGCCGCGATTACTTCTCCTTTATGAGCCATCTGTTCACCCAGATGGGTTACCATGGGTGGGCGCTGCTGATAGACGAAACCGAACTGATGGGGAGGCTTGGCAAGAAGACCCGGCTGAAAGCTTATAACAATATGGCGAATTTTCTTCTTCCCGACCTGTGTCCGGAGACTACTTTTACCATCTTTGCCCTGAGCGCTTCCTATGTGGAGGACGTGATTGACGGAAAGCACGAATACGCAAATCTGGAAGAAGTATTTCCGGAAAATCAGGAACCGGCCAAGACGGTTCTGAATCTTCTTACAAAAGCGCCGCAGCTTCTGCCGCTGACCAGAGACGAGATTCATGAAGTGCTCTGCAAGATACAAGATTTCCATTGCAAAGCGTACGGGTGGACGCCGAATCTTTCCTCTGACGTCCTTGCAGA
>CAOKJI010000472.1 GCA_948468495.1 uncultured Dorea sp.
TTATGTTGCTAAAACCGTTTTTTTTAGGTGTTGAGTTGATAAAGTGTATTTGGCGGCGTATTTTTGACAGAAAAAATCAACGGGTAAAAACAAGGGAGGATTCGTAAGAATGAATATATTGGTGTCGGCTAATGATGAATATATAAAACCGTTAATAGTTATGCTGTGCTCGCTATTTGAGCAAGAGAAAACAGAAATAAATATTTATTTGTTATATTCGGATGTGTCCCGGCAAAATCTGGCGAAACTGACTGCTTTTATTTGCCGGAAAGGAGGAAAGTTTATACCGGTATGTGTCAAAGCCGGTATATTTGACGACGCGCCTGTCTGGGGTTATTTTACAAAGGAAATCTATTACCGTATATTGTGCTCGGAATTGCTTCCGCAGTCATTGGAACGCATTTTATATCTGGATTCAGATTTGTTAATATGCAATTCTATACGGGAATTGTATGAGATGGATTTCTGCGGGAAAATGCTGATAGGAGTAACAGACCAGTTAAGTGTTAACAGAAAGAAAATCCGCAGAAAAAAAGAAGCTCTGGGTCTGACAGAGGACGATATCTATATTAATTCCGGCGTGATTCTTTTTAATCTGGTTAAAATGAGGAGAGAGTTTGTATTGAAAGATTTCCTTGTCGATGTGGAAAAGCATAAAGATATATTGGTATTTCCAGATCAGGACGCGATTAACCTGTATTTTCGCGGCGATATTGGCGTGGCTGGCTGGATTTATAATTATCCGGCATATTGGAGTTTCTTTTTTCGCCATATTATACAGTTTGCAGTAAGAAATCCGTCGATTATACATTATATGGGGAACATAAAGCCATGGAATATCCGTTATATCGGCAGGTATTTTTATAAATATTATTATTATCTCAGACAATTTCAAAGTAAAAAAGAAAGAGGGGTTATGTTGTTAAAACCCTTTTTTAGTATTGTCGAGTTGTTAGGTTATGTTTGCCGATATGTTTTTTGTAAAAATGAATTAAAGATTGATTACTTAGAATCAAAAAGAAGAGGAGAAAAAATATAATGGCAAAAATAGGTGTTATTGTTCCGTTATATAATGCAGAAAAATATTTGTGTAAATGCATAGATAGTATACTGAAGCAGACATTTCAGGATTTTGAACTTATTCTGATTGATGACGGCTCTACGGATAGGAGCAGCGAAATATGTGAGCAATATGCCAGGAAAAATAAAAATATTCTTGTTATTCATATGGAGCATGGAGGAGTATCCGCGGCCCGTAATCGGGGATTGGAAGAAAATACAAATGAGTATATTGTCTTTGTGGACGCAGATGATTTTATCGAGCCGCATTTTTTAGAGATTTTATATAGCGCTGCGCAGGAGAAAAAGGCCGATATCGTATTGACGGCAGCATTTATATGGGTAAAAACGGGAAAAAGAAGAATCAGGCAATGTACTTATCATTCAGAAGAAATTTTGAAACAGGCGGCAGTGATTACAAAAGAAGAAACATATCGGCGTGTGCTGCTGGGGATAAATACGATTGCCCTATGGGAAAAGCTGTATCATAGGAGTATTTTTCAGTCCGTTCGTTTTCCAGTGGGAAAGATTCACGAAGATGGAAAAGTATTTGTCCAGCTTATTGAGAGCGCAAATAGAATTGCATATGTCCCGTCTTACGCAGGATATTTTTATCAGATTCGGAGAGGGAGTATTACACACAATGTAATGTCGGCGGGAGAATATGAGTCCATAAAAAATGCGGAAGCTTTGGTGAGTTTCATCAAAAGAAATTATCCGGGGATTGAATACGCCGCAAGAAGATACTACGCCTGCTGTTGTCTGAGGCTTATCAATTTGATGATTTTTGCCCCTGAATATGCGGATGAATGTCGGTTGATGCGGAAGAAACTATTAAAAATGAAGAAGGATATTCTGTTCAGCAGACATACAACCATCTATGAAAAGGGGAGCGTCATCTGTCTGTTGTTCGGGACAGCTTTTTATCCCTCAGCATTAAGGATTTTAACATACATTTCTGAATCTGGAAGGGTTGGGCTTCAGATTCATTCCTGCAAATAGATGAGAGATGGACAAGCGCCCGAAAGTATGGAGATTACTTTCGGGCGTTTGCCTTGGAATACATTCCTTCAAAATTAGTCAGAAAAGAAGTTTAAACTATATTTTTGGCGTATGACGCCAGAGTTTCAGAAAAAATTTCATATTTATTAAACTAATAGCAAATTACTATCTCTGTGCTTAATGGTCATATAGTAACACATTTATTACAATGACTGTAAGAGCACTGGAGGTAAGGCAATGGATTACAAGAAGCTGGGAAAACGAATCAGACAGGCAAGAAAGGCAATGCATTATTCGCAGGAACAGCTTGCCGGCGAGATTGAATATTCAGTTCCTCATATCAGTCATGTAGAAAATGCCAAAACTACTCTCAGTATAGACTTTTTAGTAAAAGCTTCCAATGCCCTGCATGTGTCCGCTGACAAACTTTTGTGTGATAGTCTGGACTATACCTCAGAGATTTTTCAGGGAGAGATTATGGAAGCCCTGAAAGACTGCAGTGCAGAAGAGCTAAAAATCATCAGTCGGGCGGTAATGGATCTTAAGAAAAATTTGAGAGAGAATATGGAAGGTCCGTATGAAAACAGAAGAGGAAAAAAGAGGAACCATCGGGAGAAACATTAAATTACTCAGGGAAGCGAGAAATTTGTCACAGACTCAGC
>CAOKJI010000473.1 GCA_948468495.1 uncultured Dorea sp.
ACATGTCGTCGCCGTAATAGTAGCGGAGAATTTCGATAGCGGAATAGCCTTGGTCGCCGAGGGATTTGGAGCCCCATTGTGTCAACCTGATTGCTATAACCTATAAAGTATAAAGGAAGCTGTCAGCCGCGCAGGTTTGACAGGATTTTACTGGTATAAGAAGTAGTATATTTTCAGAGTTTCCGTAGACTTATCATAGACTATTTTATCAATAATCTGCTTCAGCGCTTCATTCTTCTGTACGTAAGTATAGGAGTCTGACAGCAGTATCTCAAATACGCTTTTTATTTTTCTCAGCATATCGGCAGCAGGATCATGCTGGCCGGAAGGCTCCTTCGGCGTTTGCAGTTCTGCAAGCTGCAGCTCAAGGGCCTCGCGCTCTTTTTGAATCAGGGCGCGGTTTTCCCGGTATTCATCAAGAGTATCAATTCCTTCCCGGTATGACGCGCGTATACGGTCCTCTTTGCCCTTTAAACTGGAAAGACGTTCTTCTATTAACGCGCATTCATTTATGGACTCTGCGGGCTTATATTCGCGCAATTCATACTCAACCTGTCTAGTATCCAGAGCATTTTTTATGCAGGAAATTACTTCCTTCTCGATTGTATTGGAACTGATGCCGTTGGGTTTCTCGCACTTCCCTTTGCTGTAACCGTAACAGGTGAAATAGGAATAGGGCTCTCCGTTTGCCCGGCGCATAGTATTAGCGGTCATTGTTCTGCCGCATACAGGACATTTCATGAGCCCGGAAAGCCAGTGCCGATATGTAGAGGAGGGGCGTTTCCCGGAAGGCTTATAAGTAGCTTTGTACTGCTTCTGGGCGGCGTCAAACAGTTCTTTGGATATAATGGCTTCCTGAGCTCCGTCGGTCAGAATCCATTCCGACTGGTCCTTAATACGGTTGGTAGCATTCTCTGTCCGGTTCCAGCGGATCATGCCGCAGTAAGAAGGATTCTGGAGAATATATTCGACGGACCTTCGCTCAAAAGATTTCCCATGCGACGTCTTAAATCCAAGGTTGTTCAGATATCTTGCAATGTCAAAGAGTCCCATGCGGTCGTTCACGTATTTTTCAAAGATGATTTGTACAATCTTCGCTTCTTCAGGAACAATAACCGGAGGCTTGCCGCGCTCCACGATGCGGTAGCCGAGAGGCGGACGTGCCTGATAGGCTCCCCGGGAGGCATTTTCCTTCATACCGCGGAAGACTTCGCCGGAGAGCCGGATGGAGTAGTATTCATCCATCCATTCAATGATGCGCTCAATCAGGCTGCCGAAAGGACCGTCAGCTAAAGGTTCGGATACGCTGATAACGTCTACATTGTGCTGCTTCTTTAGCAAAGACTTATAGACAATACTTTCTTCCTGATTTCTCGCGAAACGGCTGAACTTCCAGACAAGAATAACGTCCACAGGATGCTCCGGCGATTTGGCGGAAGATATCATCTTTTGAAATTCCGGGCGTTTGTCGGCCTTCCGGCCGGAGATACCGATTTCAAAAAATATTTCAAGAAGAACAATGTTGTTACTCTTCGCGTAATCACGCAGGAGCTTCTCTTGTGAATCAGGGGAGAGTTCTTCCTGCTTATCCGTCGAGACACGCACATATCCATAACCGTATTTTATATCCATTCCTATCACCTTCCTTTGTAATGTTATGAAAAAAGAGTATAAAAAATACGCCTGTACAGGCGCAGGGGGATTGTGGTATAATCAGCTTGCGAGGGCTGTGCAATCCTTTGACTGTACAGTTTGTATGAGCCGTTCCTGCCTGCGCAGGAGCGGTTTTTTTACAGTAAATCTGTAATTTTAATTGTCAGACCGCCCAATACATGGACGGGTATTTCATCGTCAAAAGAAAAAAGATTCGAGTCTTCTTCACCTTCAAATATATAGGTCTGTATAGCTTTCTTCATTGGATTTACGATCCAATACTCCCTCACTCCGGCAGTACGGTATTTAAATAACTTGATAGCATAGTCCATTCTGGTGCTGGAAGGAGAAGTAACCTCAATAATCCAGTCAGGAGCCCCGGCACATCCCTTGTCATTAATTTTGTCTTTGTCGCAGATAACAGAAATATCTGGCTCTACATAATTCCTGTCGTCTTTGTTCAAAAAGACCGCAAATGGGGCTGGGAATACTTCACAAGAACCGCCGCGCTTTTTAATGTGTTCTCGTATATCTCCAGCCAAATTCATAAGAATCCGCTGGTGTATCGTGTTTGGCGGCGCCATGCTGTAAATTTGGCCGTCAATCAGTTCAGCCCTTTCTCCATCTGGAAGGGCGTAGATATCTTCTATTGTATAAATTCTTTCCTGTGCAAGTGCCATAGTGTCACATCCTTTCGCTATGCGACTTTTGAGTAGTCGATAATAGAAATCTTGCTGACAATTTTTTCTAAATCATCCAGGATATCATCTATTTTTTCTAATACAGAGCTTCTGAAGACTTCATCCCCACATTGAATGCATTTTAAACATGGGACGTTTTCAATAATTACATAACATGAATCGAGTTGTGCGAAGTAGGTTGTTTTACTTTCTTCCATTTGGCCGCTTTTACAACTTGTGCATCTCATATTTTTTTCTCCTTTCTTGTCTTAAGATCGTTTTCAAATATGTTAGTGTTCGGGATGTATGCTGTAATGATTCGTCCACATTCTCCTTCACTGCTGATTACGACATGTATAATCCTATTATCTACTGCATGGCTATAG
>CAOKJI010000474.1 GCA_948468495.1 uncultured Dorea sp.
AGTACGCAGGCCGCTCCCCGTCATCTCGTTCTGAACAGTGTATCCCGGATAGATTTTAGCCAAGCCGCCCTTTCCGCCGTAGCGGGAATATACATAATTCTTTACCTGGCGGTAATCCTCCGCGATTTCCAGGAGTTTTTCCATGTCCTCCGCGGGGATGGGTGTTTGGTTGTACTGGCAGACTGTCTTGCAAATCTTGTCTGGCGACGCGCTCATTTCCTACCATTCCATCCATTCTTTTTCGTAGAGCTGGGCACTCTGCGAAAATACCGTTTGCCGAAAATCTTAAAAAACGCTACGGTTATTTCGGAAACAGCTCAGAAAGCATATTCATATTTTTTTGCTTAAGTTCCATGGAGGGATGCACATAACGGTTCATTGTAATGTTTACCGTGGAATGTCCGAGAATTTCGCTTAAACTTTTTACGTCAAAGCCCAATTCCACACACCGGGTCGCAAAAGTATGCCGCAATGTATGAAAGTGGGCATTGCTGATACCGCAGTGGCTAAGCATTAGCTTAAAGCGGTTCTCCATGGTGCGAGGCTCTATATACCGCTCCGGATAGCCGGTCAGAAAATAAGCCTCATCCGGCTGTCTATAGTCTACCAGCAGCCGGAACAGCTCATTGGGAATGGGAATCTTCCTTACGGAGCATTCGCTTTTCGGCGCAGAGATCAGTATTGTGGTCTTCTCGCCCTCCTCCGACAATGTCTGCAGTCTCTGCATGGTTTTATGTACATATAAATACTGTTCATCGAACAGAATATCTCCCCACTTCAAAGCGCATATTTCACCAATACGCAGTCCTGTATAAAGGCAGGTCAATACGCCCAGATTGCATAGTGAGGGATTTCTGCACAGATAGCTGCTGAGTTTCTGTTGTTCCACGCGGCTCAATACACGTAACGATTTTTGCGGCTGTTTGATGTACACTCCCCTAATGTCAGGAAGCGGGAGTTCCATTTCCTGTACCGCATATCCGAATATGCTTTTCATCACAGCTATGATTCCTGTCACTGTCTTGGGCGACAGTCCCTCCTGCTTCCTCCCGCCGTCAGTCAGTAGTCGGTTGCCAAAAGCGGTAATATCGGCTCTGCTGATTTCCGAGATCCGACAGTCTCCGTATTCCGGCAACAGATACAGATTCAGGATATTTCTGTACTTTATGATGCTGGATTCTTTGAGCTGAGGTTTCAAAAAGGCAAACCATTCTTCCGTAACCTGCCTGAAGACAACCTCCTTTTCAACTTCATACTTGTTTTTTGTCTGTTTTGTCATTTGTATGATTCTCCTTTCCTGATAGTAAGGAATTATCAAAAAATTATTTTTAACAATTCCTAACCATTTTGACGGAGAATATAGACTTTGTAAAAACAAAAAATCATGCATAAAAATATTTTAGGGAAAAATTTACATCATATTGACAAATATTATTTGGCTTTGTATAATGAAACATGTTGACAGAGCCGATATGAGTTTAGATTCATTTTCGCAGAGTGCCCAGCTCTACGAAATTTTTTATTTATGGCACAAAAAATCTGGGGTAAATATGGCTCTAAAAATACCATATATTACCTCAGATTTTCTCGCTTCTATTATTTCACACCACCGCTTCTACGATCATCTTATGTCCGAAATAAAGTTCCTTGACCCCGGTCTCTTTCTTTTTGTTGAAATTGAAGCTTATCATATATCCTTTATCCAAATGATAATACTCAAGATATTCTAACAGCTGCCTCTCTCCTCTCCTATGGTACTCTTCACCATGCCATATTTTTAATTCTATCACATATTGCATCCCACCATAATCCACAATCACATCCGTGCGTTTTGCATCCCTTGTCTGGGCTTCGATATAATAATTCCCTGCTCCATTTATGATAGGCTTCAGATACAGTAGGAAGAATTTCCGGCCATAGTCCTCAATGAATTTCCAATCATTTTCACCATAAATGTCTGTAAAGTGGACTACAAATCGTTCCAACACAAGCTCCATATCAAGTTTTACATCTACAATAAACCGCCTTTTCTCCTGCTCAGCCATTCTGTAGATTACACTTGTCAACTCTGCCTCAGACAGGAAGAAATTATACAAACGCATTTCAAAAATCCGGTTCGCTATCTGTACGCTCCCATCCCTGTCCGCAATATAGCCGAACATCGTTGCCAATTCTATGTCTTTCGCGTCAGGATTGTATGCCATCTGTCTGCCCTGGAACAAAATCGCCTGCAGCATCTGTTTCATGTCCGGGTGTTCATCCATCTGCCGTATCAGGCTGTCAAAAAGGGGCATTCTTTCCCGCAGCATCCTTTTCACAGCTTCGCCAATCCCCTCCCTGGACCATGCGCGTCCGGCATCCTGGTACTCCCTTTCCTCCGGCAAATCCTCATCCATTATCTTACAGATCGCGGAAACCAGGTACGGATATCCCGATGTATAGCTATAGATTTCCTCTGCCACTGCCGCCACGTCCATTCCGGTATTTCTGTCCTGCTCATACTCTGTCAGCATACCCGCTATCTGCTCCCTGGAGAACGCCATTTCAATCCTGAACCTGGCCGCAATATTCCACGGACTATTGTATTGATGCGCTTCATCAGGTCTCAGCTTCAATTTCAAATTCTTAATGTCATAAACCCCTGCCAGAATTACAGAATGAAAAATCGAGCTGACGTTCCTGGCAAGATAATATCCCCGAAGCTGCGCAAGGAAATC
>CAOKJI010000475.1 GCA_948468495.1 uncultured Dorea sp.
CCGGCTGGTCACCACAGGGAGATTATATTTGTTCCGGAAACCGATGACATCCGCCTCGTCCACAAACATCATTGGACGGATTACCGTTAAATCCATGCGGTCCAAATAGGTTCTGGGAGAAAAAGAATAGAACCGCCCCTCAAAAAACAACGATAGTATCATCGTCTCTACGATATCGTCTTTGTGGTGCGCGTAGGCTACTTTATTACACCCCATATTCTTTACAGCCTGATTTAACGCTCCTTTACGCATCTTGGCGCAGAGAGAGCAGGGGCTTGCTTCTTTCCGCTCTTCAAATAAAATATGCGCAATCTCTGTCCTGATAATCTGATATGGAACATTCAGTTCCTGGCATAATTCAGACACAGGTGTAAAATCACATTCACGATACCCCAAATCAATGGTAATGGCGCTCAAATCAAAATGTTTCGGATAGAAGCGCTGAAGTCCTTTCAGGGCATGGAGCAATGTAAGACTGTCCTTGCCGCCGGAAATGCCGACGGCAATATGATCCCCTTCTTCAATCATCTGGTATTCATCAACTGCCTTCCTCGTATAGCTTAGTAATTGCTGTAACTTCATCTTTTCACCCTGTCTTTCTCACGAATATTTTATTGCCTCATTTGGCCGCCTTGTATTCTTATTCCCTTAATCTGACAGCCGAAGCCGCCAGCCGCCGCCTGTCCTCGTCAATCGCCGCATAATGCTTCTTCGTAGTGTTAACGTCTTTATGCCCCAGTACGTCGGCTACCAGATAAATATCACCGGTTTCTTTATATAAAGAAGTGCCGTAGGTACTGCGGAGCTTATGAGGGGTTATTTTCTTATTCGGCGTTACCTGACGGGCATATTTCTTTACCATATTCTCTACAGCCTGAACCCCCATACGCCGGCGCTGGGTAGATAAGAACAGCGCGTTCTCATGGCCGGAGAGGGGAGTAACCGTCTTGCGGTCTCCGTCAATATAGTTAAGCAATGCATCAGCCACCTCGTCGCTGAAATATACAACCATCTGATTACCGCCCTTGCGGGTAACCGTAATTCCGTTGTTCTTGAAATCTACGTCGTGAATATCCAGTCCCACACATTCCGATACACGAATCCCTGTTCCTAACAATAGAGTGAGAATAGCCAAATCCCGCTGTTTCGTCTTATTATAATAGGTAAGCGCCTGACCCGTCAATTTGTTTCCCGCAGATTCCACAAAGTCAAGCAGCATGGCGACCTCGTCCGTATCCAGTCTTATAATTGCTTTGTCATGCTGCTTAGGCATATCTACCAGAAGAGTAGGATTCTTCTGTATAATCTGATGCTTGTAGTAATAGCCATAAAAGCTTCTTAGGGCGGACATCTTTCTTGCAAGACCCTTTTCCCCATTGGTCATCAATTCCTCGTCCTCGCGTTTATAAACCTTCAGATATTCCATATATTCTTCAATATCTACAGGCTCTAAACGCTCCAAATCCGCTGGCGTGAACTGATTGATGGAATATTCATGATAAATCGGATTATTCTCCATCAGATAACGGTAAAATACCCGTATATCATAGGCATAATTCATCCGGGTTCTGATTGAAGATGTCGGCTCAATAGCCCGGAAATAATCTCTGGCAAATGCCGGAAGTGTTTTTAGAATCTCACGCAGACGCAATGTATAATCAATAGTTGTCTGTTCGTGATAAGTTTTCTCGTTGCTCATAAAAAAATTCCCCCTTTGTCCCCGTATCATCTACACTGTAAAAAATGCCTGGTTTTTCTTAAATTCCTGCCAAAACCTGCATTTCATGGTATATCTTTTGGAAAAATCGGTATTTTACGTATAGATTAATTCTGAATCTATTATATTGCTGCTCTCATAGTTTGTCAATAATTATGTGTGAATTGTAACAATTTTTTAAAACGAACATATTTTCCTAAACATTTGTTTGCTATTTCTGGAAAACTGTGTTATGATAGTATCAGAATCTTAGCAGGATTAATTTTTGACAAATTAGAAAGGAGATATTCGTATGTCACAGGGTAAGATTTCAGCAAAACAAAAAGAGATTTTAGAATATATCAAGTCGCAGATTTTAGACAGGGGATTTCCGCCGGCAGTTCGTGATATCTGTGAGGCCGTTCATTTGAAGTCCACGTCTTCCGTACATTCCCATCTGGAGACCTTAGAGAAGAACGGATATATCCGGAGGGACCCGACGAAGCCCCGCGCAATCGAGATTTTAGACGATACCTTTAATCTTATGCGCCGTGAGGTAACGAATGTACCGATTATCGGCCGGGTTGCTGCAGGGGAACCGCTTCTTGCAGAGCAGAATATTGAGAATTATTTTCCAATTCCTATGGAGATGCTGCCGAATACTCAGACGTTTTTGCTGAAGGTTCAGGGTGAAAGTATGGTAAACGCAGGTATTCTGGATGGGGACATGATACTGGTTGAGGAACGGCAGACCGCGTCTGACGGAGAGATGGTTGTTGCTTTAGTTGAAGACAGCGCAACAGTTAAGACATTTTATAAAGAAGACGGATTTATCCGGCTCCAGCCAGAGAATGACTTTATGGAGCCGATTATTGTAGAAGATGCCGCGATACTTGGTAAAGTAATCGGTGTTTTTCGGTTTTTCTGAATCCCGTTTGGATTTGATGAATCGTGCAGGATTTCCCTGCACGATTTCAATTAATACATTCTCTAAATTATTGTACTGGAAAGCTTACTTCAT
>CAOKJI010000476.1 GCA_948468495.1 uncultured Dorea sp.
AAGAAATCCCGGAGACATTTGAGGAACGCCCCTACACGAAGCGGTTTAGTTATGATATAATACAAAACGACGTTATTTTACGAACCCGGAAACCGGGGGACTATTTAACGATTGATGATTTAGGACACAGGCAGAAGATAAAGTCATATTTTATCAATGAAAAGATACCGGGCGGGCAGCGGGACAAGATACCGCTGATTGCAGACGGTTCCGAAATCCTGTGGGTTGTAGGTTACAGGAAGAACAGTAAGTATCAGGTTACAGAAGAGACCAGAAGGGTTCTGGAGATTAGTTTTTTAAAGTACGGAGGATAAAGCGATGGCAGAGACGATTCGGGTGTTAATCTCAGAAGAAGATGTGGATAAGAGAATTTGTGAGATTGGAGAGCGCATTAGTAAGGACTATGAAGGGAAACAGGTGCATTTAATCTGCGTGTTAAAGGGCGGCGTGTTCTTTATGTGCGAGCTTGCCAAGAGGATTTCGATTCCGGTGAGTATGGATTTTATGAGTGTTTCCAGCTATGGGGCCGATACGAAATCAAGCGGTGTGGTGAAGATTGTCAAGGATTTAGACGAGCCGTTAGAAGGTAAGGACGTCATAATTGTAGAAGACATTATTGATTCAGGAAGAACGCTTTATTACCTGATTGATATGCTTAAGAAGAGACAGCCTGAAAGTATTCGTCTTTGTACACTGTTAGATAAACCAGACAGACGGGTGAAGGAAGTGAACGTAGACTATGTAGGATTTAATATACCAGATGAATTTGTAGTAGGCTATGGACTGGATTATGCACAAAAATATAGAAACCTTCCATATATTGGAGTTGTGGAAGGGGTAGAGTAGGAGGAGTATACGGATTTGGATAATAGAAGAAGGGGACCAGGAGGCGTTACGTTCCTGCTGCTTATAGTAATTCTGTTTGGCGCGCTCTGGTTTACCAATCAGATTGAACAGCAGGGAAGACAACTGACATATAAGGAATTTTACAGTATTATTGAAGAAGGTGATGCTGAGAATATTCTGGTGATACAGAACAGGGACATTCCCACAGGGCGTGTTGAATTAGATCGTAAGGATACAGATTCCGAAGAAGAATGGACGCTTAATGTATCGGATGTCAATGATATCTGCGAGTATTTGAAGGAGCAGAATACCGAATTCAGATTAAATGACGTGCCGGAGGAGAACTGGGTAATGACAACAGTCTTTCCGGTGATGGTTATGCTGGCAGGCGTATTGCTTTTGTTCTACCTGATGAACAGGCAGAATGGCGCTAACAGCAAGGCCATGAATTTCGGCAGGAACCGCGCCAAGCTTCATACAGGCAATAAGAAGGTTACGTTTGCTGATGTGGCGGGGCTTAGGGAAGAGAAGGAAGAACTGGAAGAGATTGTGGATTTTCTGAAGGCGCCGAAGAAGTATATTCAGGTGGGGGCAAGAATCCCGAAGGGCGTTTTGCTGGTAGGACCTCCGGGAACCGGTAAGACTTTACTTGCCAAGGCTGTTGCCGGAGAAGCGGGCGTACCGTTTTTTACGATTTCCGGTTCAGATTTTGTGGAGATGTTTGTGGGTGTAGGCGCATCCCGGGTCAGGGACTTGTTTGAGGATGCCAAGAAGAATGCGCCTTGTATTATTTTTATAGATGAGATTGATGCGGTGGCCAGGCGCCGCGGTACTGGTATGGGCGGCGGACATGATGAGAGAGAACAGACATTGAATCAGCTTCTTGTTGAGATGGATGGATTTGGTGTGAATGAAGGGATTATTGTGATGAGCGCCACGAACCGGGTGGATATTCTGGACCCGGCTATATTAAGGCCAGGGCGGTTTGACAGGAAGGTGTCGGTGGGACGGCCGGATGTCCGGGGAAGAGAAGACATTCTGAAGGTTCATGCCAAAGGAAAGCCTTTGGGGGACGACGTAGATTTGAAACAGATTGCCCAGACAACGGCGGGCTTTACAGGAGCGGATCTTGAGAACCTGCTGAATGAAGCTGCGATTCTTGCGGCCAAAGAGGGCCGGGTATATATTCGTCAGTCGGATATTCGCTCTTCCTTCGTAAAAGTAGGGATTGGAGCGGAGAAAAAGAGCCGGGTTATCTCCGAGAAAGAGAAGAAGATTACGGCTTACCATGAGGCCGGCCATGCAATCCTGTTTCATGTGCTGCCGGATGTGGGCCCGGTTTACAGCGTGTCCATTATTCCTACCGGTATGGGCGCCGCGGGATATACGATGCCGCTGCCGGAAAAGGACGAGATGTTCAATACCAGAGGCAAGATGCTGCAGGATATTACGGTAGCTTTGGGAGGACGGATTGCAGAGGAAGAGGTATTTGGCGATATTACAACCGGAGCATCTCAGGATATTAAACAGGCTACAGGTATTGCAAGATCCATGGTTACGAAGTTTGGGATGTCTGAGAAGCTGGGACTGATTAATTATGACAATGACAGTGACGAGGTATTTATTGGAAGAGACCTTGTTCATTCCCAGAGAGGCTACGGGGAAGACGTGGCGGGAACAATTGACCAGGAGATTAAGCGGATTATTGACGAGTGCTATCAGCGGGCAAGGCGTATTATCTGCAAATACCGTCAGGTGCTGGGCGACTGTGCACAATTATTATTAGAAAAAGAAAAGATTACAAGAGAAGAATTTGAGGCACTGTTTGATGGCCTGGAAGTGTCAGAAGTCTCGGATTAATTAGGGGG